>JBEIPT010000063.1:0-12392 GCA_040376895.1 Lysobacteraceae bacterium
AGCTCGATGAATTCGTCTCCGGCCTGAGTCGCGTCGACTTTCGTATTGCCTGGATCGGCTGGCTGCTCGGACTCGTGATCTGGTCGATCCGCTCGATCGTCGAACTGGCGTTCCGTTTGGTCGTGTTGGCGCAGCGCGCGTTGTCGCGCGAGATGGAATATCAGGCAGACCTCGTGGCAACCGCACTGACCGGCAGTGACGCACTGGTCAATGCACTGCACAAGCTGGGCGCAGCTGATGAAGCATGGCAACGATCCCTTGCGTTCGCCAACGGCGAACTCGCCGAGAAGCGGACCGTCATCGATCTGTTCGCCGTGCAGACCCGCATCATCGAACATCTTCGACTGGTGCAGGCCGACCCCGAATTCGGCAAGGCACCGACCCTGCCCGCCGATGCGTCTTCGTTTCGCGTGTTCAAGGATTCGCTGGCCAAACCACCGGGCATGTGGGCGACCCATCCGGAGAACACGGACCGCGAAGCGAACGTCAAACGTCGTTATGTCCCGGCGCCCATCGATGCGCGGCCGGCCTGGGTGTTGTTCTCCGATCCCGAAGCGCTTCGCCTGCAGGTGACACAGCACTTGCTGTCGGAGGCTGTCAAGGACCGGGAACTGCAGACACCGCCGGTCGAGACCAGTCTTCGTGAACTGGATGACCAGTTCAAGGCACCCAGCCTGGATCGTCGGTACCGCGGCAGCTACTTGAACCGTGCGTTGACACGCCATGCGCTGAATGTCGACGAATTGATCGAGACCGTGTCACCCGATGCCGACCTTCGTCGGATGCATGATGACCTCTATTCCGACGCGCATGATCTTGACCTGGATCGCGAACGGGCACTCGGCCCGGAACGCGACGCCATGCAGGGCCTGATCGACGGCACGCTCAAGACGCCCGGCCGGCTGGTTCGCTGGCGCGGCCAGGAATACAAGCGGAACGAGTTGCCGCAGATCATGGCGCAGATCAATGCCGATCTCGCTGCCATCAACGACTCCCTGCATGCCCATGATCGGACCTGTCGCGGGGTGCACATCGCCATGGCGACGAAACTCGATCCAGCCTGGGCCGATCATTTGCGCGGCGTTCTTTCGTTGCTGCACTATGCCGAACATGCTCATGCGGATCTGATGGATGCCCAAGGAGTACTCGCCCACACATACGCAGTCGTGACCGCGGATCGCAATGTGTCGGCGGGAGAACTGCAGCGACTTTGCAAGGACGCCAACCAGTTGCAGACGGTTCTGGCTTCGATTCATGGCGTCTCGTCATCGGTCGATCTCGACCGTGCCGTGGCCATGCGTCTCAAGGCGGCGAATTGGAACGGCGTACTTGGCGACCTCGGCTTGCCGCCGGCCACGCGGGAAAACATCGACTCTTGGCTCAGGGCCGTGGATGGCTGGATTCAGGCCGCTTCAGGCAGCTTGCGCAACTTGCAGGACGCCTGTCGCGACACATTGCTCGCCAGCGAAACAGCGGTATCGAATGCATTCCTGTCGGGAATCGAACTCGGGCCATCACCGGGTACTTCGACTTCACCTGCGGCGTTCAATAGATTGCTTCCCGGGCAGAAGCGCAAGCGGGAATCGAAACTTGATCTTTGGGATCGATTCCAGAGCGCCGACGGGGTGGCTGCTTCGACCGCCAAGTTTGCGGCAGCGTGCAGCATCCTCGGCAGCGTGTTGTGGTTTGCCACCACTTCCGTCGATCAGCATTTGACCGTCTACAACGGGCTGGAGAGGCCTGTCGTAGCCACCATCGATGGCGTGGCCTACAAGGTTGCGCCTCATGGACATGTCCAGGTCAACGTCCAGCGGCAGCCTAGTCACGAATTCAGCGCCGCGACCGAGGACGGCACGGAAATCGAGCGATTCTTTGCCAGCAAGGACGAAATGGGCACCAAGACCGTCTACAACGTTGCTTCCTCGGCGCCCCTTTTTGAATGGACGGCAAGTTACGGGAATGCAGGTGAGGTACCTCCGAGATATTTCGGCAATCCTCGTCTGCTCAGGTCACATGCCGACTACGTATTCGAGGAACCACCGGAACAGATCAACACGAAGGGAAGTGGCGGCATCCGTATAGCTGTCGCGAGTCTCGGCGATGCGTCGGTCGCCGACCAGTTGGCCAAAGTCGAGGCCTCGAACCAGTTGGCGTTGATCACCACGCACCTGCTGTGGGAACCGGCCAACTCCGAAGCGCTCGAAGATTGGATTGAGGCGGCGGCACAGCGACCCGAGGCCCGGGACCTGATCACGAAGCGAGTCGCGCTGTTTCCAGATGATGTGCAGAGCCATCGTCTTCTGCAGGTCATCGGAACCGCGGAAGAGAAGGCCGAGGAGTGTGCGTCGACAAAGGCCCGCGCCAGCGGCGCTGACTCGAATGCCGATCTGCTTTACCTCGCCATCCGATGTGATGATTCGGACATCGCCCAGAACCAACGGTTCATCGACGCACTCGCGCGGCACCCGGATCATCCGTGGCTCCTCAATGCGGCCGCGCATGCTTACGCAGCGTCCGGCTCCTGGCCGCAGGCTCGCGACCACTTTCTGAAGGCGGCAACAGTGTTGCCCGCTGTTCGACTCAGTGCCCAGATCGAGGCACTGCGGATGATGCGGGTTCTGGGTGAGGCCGACAGCGAGGCTGCAGATGCGCTGGCGACACAAAGCCCGTTTATTGGCGTGATGCGCCAGGCGGAGGCCGGCATTCCGACGGAAGGAGTCGAGTGGACACCGTCCCGGGCCTTGCTTGCCAAGGGTGAGTTGAGCGCTGCATCCAATGCAGCCGCAGAGTCGGATCGTGCTGAAATCTCAGCCCTGGTGGCGGCATCGGTTGGCGCCGACGCTGAACAGGTCGACGCCGGTCTGGCCATTCCCGAGGACGTCGCGCTCAGCCAATGGTCGTCGATGGCGCTGTTCGGTGTCGCGACACGCGAACAACGTGATGCTGCCGCGTGGCGTGAGCGAGCGTTGTCGATGGTGCCGCCCGATGACCGACCACAAGTCGAGGCCTTTGTGGCTCGAATCCATGATCCGGCGCAAGCCGAGGCTGCATTGGACTCCAGCGGTCCGGTGTCGCGCGGCACCGCTTACCTCTATGCCGCCGTGGCGTTGGGAGATTCATGCCCGCCTGCATGGCGCTCGAAAGCGCAGGGTTTGTTGTTCGCTTTTCAGCGGCCCTATCTGGGTCAAGTTTCCGGCCGGAGCTGATCGACATCACCCTCTCGGAACAACTGGATGCATGGCGGGCTGAGGGCGAGTTCATCCTGTGGTGCGACTATCGCATTTTTGTCCGCGCCAGCGGACAGGGTAGTCCGCTGCTGTTGATCCACGGCTTCCCCACATCGTCTTTCGACTGGCATGCGATCGAGCCGGAACTGGCCCGACGACATCGGGTTTTGTGCTTCGACCTGCTCGGTTTCGGCTGGAGCGACAAGCCCGCTCGTCACAACTACCGGATCGGCGAGCAGGCCGATCTTGCGGAGGCCGTGCTCGCCCACTTCGGGGTCGACGAAACTGCGATCCTCGCGCACGACTACGGCGACACGGTCGCACAGGAACTCTTGGCGCGTCAGCACGACGGCCGCGCACGCTGGCGGCTCAGCCGCCTGGGTCTGCTGAATGGCGGCCTGTTCCCGGAAACACATCGCCCTCGCCTCGTGCAGCGTTTGCTGGCTTCACCGATCGGCGGCTTTATCAGCGGACTGATTCAGTACCCGCAGTTCGCGAAGTCGATGCGGGCAATCTGCAGCATTCGGTTGCCCGACGACGAACTCGAATCCATGTGGCACCTGATCGAACACAAGAACGGTCGTGCCGCGATTCCGCGATTGATCCGGTATATGGCCGAACGCCGGAGGTTTCGCGATCGCTGGGTCGGTGCACTGTTGGACGCGAAGGTGCCGGTGCGCATGATCAACGGCAGCGCCGATCCGATCTCGGGAGCACACATGGTCGCGCGTTACCAACAGTTGGTGCCGAATGCCGATGTCGTGGCGCTCGACGGTGTGGGCCATTATCCGCAACTGGAAGATCCCGAGGCCGTCGTCGCAGCCTGGCTTGGCGGGTGGTGATGTTGGTCTCTGGCGGCGAGAGTGCTGCCCAGGTGGTCGGACTTTCGAACAGAGACCGGCCTACTTCCCGATGCAAAAGCTCGAAAAGATTGCACCGAGCAAGTCATCGGCCTTGTATTCACCGGTGATTTCGGAGAGCGCATGCTGCGCCCGGCGCAACTCTTCCGCGGCGAGCTCACCGGCCCGATCGATCACCAGACAGGATTTTGCCGCTTCGGTGTGTGCCTTGACTCGATCGAGTGCGTCGACGTGACGCGATCGCGCCGACCAGCTTCCCTCGCTGCCTTCACCAACACCTGCCTGGCGCTTCAAGGTGTCGCGCAGCATTTCCAATCCGAGGCCGGTCGTCGCGCTGATCCGCAATTCGGACTCAGTTGTGGATATGGGTACGGGCTCACCCAGATCACACTTGTTGCGGACGATCAGCGTCGCAACACCTGGCGGCGCACTGGCGCGTAGTTCGTCTATCGCGGATTCGTCACCAGGCGCCAGCACGATTAGCGCCAGATCGGCACGCTCGAGCTCGGCGCGCGCGCGACGCACGCCTTCCTGCTCGATGGGATCAAAGCTGTCGCGGATTCCGGCGGTGTCGACCAGCGTGATGCTGGCGCCATCCAGCGTGATCTCTTCGATCAAGGTGTCGCGTGTGGTGCCGGCAATGTCGGTGACAATCGCCCGCTCACGTCCGGCCAAGGCGTTCATCAGACTGGACTTTCCGGCGTTGGGTTTGCCGACCAACACAACGTGCAGACCATCCCGCAGGCGCTGGCCGCGGCGTGCATCGGTCAACAACGATTCGACCATCTCGAGCAGTCGATCGTTCTGTTCGACCAGCGTCGGATCAGCAAGGAAATCGATTTCTTCTTCAGGAAAGTCGATGGCGGCTTCAAGATGCAATCGCAGATGCTCGAGACCGTTCTGGAGTTTTCGGACTCGCACGCCGAACACACCATCGAGGGAACGCAGGGCAGCACGCGCCTGTGCGGTCGATTGGGCACTGATGAGGTCGGCGATCGCTTCCGCTTGCGTGAGGTCGATCCGATCGTTGAGGAAGGCGCGTTCGGAGAATTCGCCGGCACGCGCCTGACGGGCACCGAGCTCGATGATACGGGCCATCAACAGGCTCAGTACGACCGGTGATCCATGAGCCTGGATCTCGACAACGTCTTCGCCGGTGAACGAATGTGGTGCCCTGAAGTACAGGACCAGGCCCGAATCCAGCGTGTCGCCGCGACCATCGACGAACGTGGCAAAGTGGGCTTGCCGCGGTTTCAGATTATTGCGGCGACTCAGCGCCAGCCCGATCGATCGGGCTTCGGGACCACTGATACGAACGACACCCACACCGCCGCGACCGGCCGCAGTGGCGATCGCAGCGATGGTGTCGCCGGGCATCACGCAGCGGAAGCCTTCGCTTCCTTGCCGGCGTATCGTTTCATGATCACCCACTGTTGCAGCAGACCGAGCGCACCGTTCACCGTCCAGTACAGCACGAGGCCGGCCGGGAAGAACGCAAAGGTCAGGCTCAGCGCGAGCGGCATGTACATCAGGATCTTCTGCTGGATCGGATCCATGCCGACCGGTGCCGGCGACAGTTTCTGAGTGGCCCACATCGTCGCTGCATTGAGGATTGGCAGGATGAAATACGGGTCACGCTCGGAGAGGTTCTGGATCCAGCCAAAGAACGGCGCATGGCGCAGTTCGACCGATTCCAGCAGAACCCAATAGAGCGCGATGAACACAGGGATCGTCAGCAACAACGGCAAACAGCCGGAGGCCGGATTGGCTTTCTCTTTCTGATACAGCTCGAGCATCGCCTGATTGAACTTCTGACGGTCTTCGCCATATCGCTGTTTCAAAGCTTCGATTCGCGGTTGCAGCTTGCGCAGCTTTGCCATCGAGCGGTACTGCATTTCGCTCAGCGGATACAGCAGCAGCTTCAGGATCACGACGACAAGGATGATGGCCAGACCCCAGTTGCCGACCAGCTTGTGCAGCTTGTCGAGCAGCCAGAACAGCGGCTCCGAGATGACCGTGACCATGCCGTAATCGATGACGTACGGGAGCCCAGGCGCGATCGCTGCGAGATCGTTCTGCAGTTTCGGGCCGGCATAGAAACGCGCTTCGCGCTGCGCCGACTGGCCCGCCGGCACCTTGAACGAAGGACCCTGTGCGCGGATCAGATAATGCTCGTGACCAACCGCACCCAGTACCCGCGTTTCGTATTTCACGGCTTCGCCTGCCGCAGGGATCCAGGCGGCGAAGAAGTAGTGCTGCAGCATCGCTGCCCAGCCACCCGTGATGTCCCGGGCCAGCGGCTCTTCGGCGAAATCTTCGAACGGCAGTTTTTCGAACTTGTTTTCCTGGCTGAACCAGGCGGCACCAACAAAACTGTAGGTTTCCGGACTCGTCATGGACCAACTGCGCGGCGGGCCGGCGCTCCGTTGGATCTGGTGGTAGGTGTTGCCCTGGAACTCGGTCGCTGCCTGGTTGTCGACAGTCATGCGTTCCGTCACCACGTAGCTGCCTCGGGTGAACACCAGCGTCTTCGTGACACGCAATCCACTTGCATCCTGCCAGGTGAGTGGCACTTCCAGTGTGCTGGCGCCGTCGGCCAGTGTGTATTCGGACTGCGCGGATTCGAACAGGGTCTGATGGTTCGGCGCCGTGCCGGCGGTGGTCACCAGCCCGGACTGGGCGACAAACCAGGTTTCAGCCTGGTCATCAAGCAGGCGGATCTTCGGCTCGGCCTTCTTGGCATCTTTGCGGTAATTCAGGAGGTCCACCGACAGCACGGTGCCGCCGTAAGGGCTGATTCGCATCAGGACGGTATCGGTGCGTACCGTGATCGGTGCCTTGGTTTCGACAGCTGCTGCAGTAGGCGCTTCGAGGGCTTCGGTACCACTCGGCGTTGCGGCGGCAGCGCTGGCAGTCGGCAGATCGGCGGACGAAGCACCCGCAGGCGTCGGCAAGTCGCCAGGAGCGGCTGCCGATGGACCGGCAACGGGCTCGGCCTTGCGATACACGTAATCGCTCATCCATGCCTGCCACAGCAGGAAGGAGATCGCCAGCAAGGCGAACCAAAGAATGCCGCGGAGACTGTTCATGCCGGGGATTTAGCCTTTGAAGTGTCGTCAGGCTCGACTTTGCCGAGTCGAACCCAAGTTTGTGCCAGTTCGGTTCGAAACAAGGTGGCATCACGCGCTTCGCCACGCACCTGCACGACCACGTCGACCGATGGCAGACTGATGCGTTGGCGACGAAAGCCGTCGCGGATCAGGCGCTTGATGCGATTCCGATCCACCGCACGCGCGAACGCCTTCTTCGGCACGATCAGGCCGAGACGGGTTTCGCCATCTTCCCGAAAACGAAACAGGGCGCGATGCGTTCGCGCCCTGATGCCTTTGCCGGATTGGAACACCAGGTCGAATTCGGCCTTGGTGAGCACCCGGTGCGCACGCAGAAAGCTCGCGGCTCCGCGTGGGCTGGTCACGGCCTTACGGGATCAGCTTGGCGCGACCCTTGGCACGGCGTGCGGACAGGATCTTGCGACCGCTTGCGGTGGCCATGCGGGCACGGAAGCCGTGGTCACGGGCACGTTTGATTTTGCTTGGCTGGTAAGTGCGCTTCATGGCTACGCTCGAAATTCTGGACAAAAGGGCGCGGGATGGTAGGCAAGGCGCGGGCTCGCGTCAAGTCCAATCAATTTCCATCGGACTGGCCGGGCCGGCGATTCTACTCCTGAAATGGACTTGACAGGGGAATATTTGGTCGCTCCATCCGATGGCGCCTGAATCTGCCGCTCTTTCGTTAGTTCACAGGCTTGGATCGGCGTGCCAGGTGTGGTTGCCCGGTCGCGACACGGTGCACACCCGGGCTTGGTTCCACGCGGCAAGTCATTGAATTGACGAAAGAAAAAATCTTGGCACTTTTTTTACCGGGGACTGTGGAGGCCGCGCCCATGCGCGATTTCGACTGCCTTTCCCATGCACCATGCACAGAGTTATCCACAGGACCTGTGGATATCACGTGTTTTTGTTTTACAACAATGATTTAGGCCACTTTTCTCAGTGTTTGCGCGAGCTTTGGACACACAGCCGCAACGGGATTGACTTCTGAGCAATGTGCTGGCCATCACACGCGCGCCGAACGGCTCGCCCACGATCTGCCATCCATTCGTCATCACCCGTGGTTCAGGCAACATTGCCACCTGACAGGATGATTCCGATTTGACGCCCCTTGAATCGATCCGGGTTCGTCAGCACAGCCGCCAGGACAACTGCACTGGATGGCTCGACCAACACGCGCAATTCGCGTTGCGCGATGGCCATGGCCGCCAACGTTTCCGTGTCATCGACCGTCAGCACACCGGCGCCATTGCGGAGAAGGATCTCGAAGTTGGGAACACCCAGCATGGTCCGCAAGCCGTCGCAGACAGTGCTGATGGGCCAGTCGGTCACGCGGACACCCGATTCTAGACCCTGCTTGCCATCGGCCGCGCCGGCTGGCTCGACCAGCGTCAAACGAGTTGCCGGCGCGACGGTAGCGACAGTGAGTGATGTCCCGGCGGCGAGCCCACCACCGCCCAATGGCACCAGGAGATCATCGAGCTTGGGGCACTCGTCGAGGAACTCCAGTGCCGCAGTCCCCTGCCCCGCAATGACGAGCGGATGTTCGTAGGGATGGATCAAACTGGCACCGGTCGCAACTCGCACTGTTTCAGCAGTGTGTTCGCGCGCCGCAAGCGTCGGTGCACAGGCATGCAAGGTCGCGCCGGTCGCCGCGATGTTCGCCAGCTTCACTGGGTTGGCGCCGTCGGGCACCACGATATGTGCCGGTATTCCGCGAATTCGCGCGGCTTCGCCGAGTGCAGCACCGTGATTGCCGGAGCTGTGCGTCAGAACACCGGACGCTGCGACGTCGGCGTCGAGCGCCATGACTGCATTACATGCGCCACGGAACTTGAATGCGCCGATTCGTTGCAGGCCTTCGCACTTGAACCACAGGTTGGCGCCAGCCAGTTCATCAAGTCGATTGCTGCGCAGGACCGGCGTTCGGATGGCCCAGGGCGCAATGCGCTTCGTCGCCGCCAGGACCTCATGGAAGTCAGGTAGCGCCATCATAGGAACCAGAAGCAGATGATCGCGACAATGGTGGGTGGTGTCGCCGCGCCGAGCAGCCCCAAGGGACTGATCGAACCTTCATGAAAACGCGAGCGCAGAATGGAGTAGCCGGCAGGATTCGGTGCATTCGCGATGACGGTCAGGCCACCGCCGGTGACCGCGCCTGCAACGAGCGCATACTTGAACTCGTCGGTGAGTCCTTGCACCAGTGAACCGAGATAGGTGAGCGCGGCGTTGTCGGTGATGGCGGTCAATGCCGTGGCGCCGAAGAACACCTGAGTGTCCGTCATGCCGCTGAGAAGCGGTTGTAGCCACCAGCGTTGCAAACCACCCAGTACGACCAGACCGGCAAGGAAGAACGCGACCAACAGGGCTTCGCGCAGCAAGAGCTTGTCCTGGTGTTGAGGATAGGCTTCGGCGACACCGAGATAGAGCAGCAGGAAACCCATGAAGACCGGTGGATCATGCGCGAACAGCACGACACCGACGAGCAACGCGATGTGCAGCAGCAGCAACGGGATGGGCAGGGTAATGGTGGGGCCGGTCCGCTCCGGCAGAGCCTGAGCCGACAGCTCCTTGCGGAACCAGAAAGTCAGGAACATGGCGTTGACCAGCACGGCGATGATGGCGCGCCAGCCAAAGTGAGTCATCATGAAAGTGATGTCCCAGTTCCACGTCGTCGCCACCATCAGAACGGGCGGCGCGGCATAGGGTGTCAGCACACCACCGATCGAAATGTTGACGAACAGTACGCCGAGGATGGCGTACTTGAACCGCTCGGGCACATTTCGCCCATAGAACCGATCCCTGAGGATCAGTGCAGCGAGTGTCATGGCCGCCGGCTCGGTGATGAATGATCCGAGCAAGGGCACCAGACTCATCGTCGTCACGAAGAACGCGACTTGCGGGTTGAATGGCAACAGGCGGCTGACCGTTTCGACGAGGAAACGCGAGGACTGCAGGATCGCGCGACTGGCAGCGATCACCATGATCGCAAACACGAACAAGGGCTCGGTGAAGTTGAGTCCGTCGACATAGGCCAACGCCTGCGGCTTGCCCTTCAGGCCGACAAAGAACGCGAACAACACCATCGCCCAGAACCCGAAGACGATTTCCACTTCACCCAGCAGATGGAATACCCCGGCATGTGCCGGGCGTGTGTGCGAGAGATGGTCGAAGAACTTGGTCGAGAAGGTATGCAGGACTGCCACTGCAAACAGTGTTGTGCCGATCCATTCCATGGTTACCGGGGTCATTGGCCGACTGCTCCTTCCGTAAAATATGGAGAATCTGCGGAGAATAGCCGTATCCCCGTGCAGCCTGCGTCTGCCTTGCGTACAGTTCGTCCATGAACGAGCTCTGGAAACGGCTGTTCCTGGCCACTGCGCTGCTCATCGTGACGGCAGTTGCCGCCATGGTGCTGATCCTGCAATACGAATTTCGTCGCGGGTTTCAGGGGTATGTGTTCGCGCTGGATCAGCAACGCGCCTCGCGACTGGTCGATCGCCTGGGCACATTCCATGCCACTCAGGGCGGCTGGCAGGCGTTGCGGGACGATCCGGCGCTGCTGAGGTTTCTGGCTGCAGAAGACAGTGGCCCCGGCGGCGGACCAGTCCCGCGGCGTCCCGATCCTTTGCCACGTCGGCCAGGTCCAGGTTCACCGGGCGAGTTCGGGCCACCACCGGGACGCGGTCCGCAGCACCCTCAGCGTCTCGGGCCCCGCCCCGAGCGGGAGCCGCGTGATGAACCGGCCTTGCGCGGAACCGGGCCGGAATGGATGAGCCGTTTGAGTCTGTTCGACGAACAGGGCTTACGTTTGCATGGCCCGCCGGTTCGCCTGGCCGGAGGCGCAGCGATGCCGATCATGGTCGATGGAACGCAGGTTGGAGAGTTGTATCTCCAACCCGCTCCGGCGCTGCGCGATGAACCTGCGACCGACTTTGTGCGCGCACAGTTGTTGCGTGCGCTGGTGGTCTCGCTGATCGTGCTGGCACTGGCCCTGGTGGTGTGCTGGGTGATTGCCCGCCGCCTTCTGGCGCCATTGCCGCGGATCTCGGGCGCGGTCCGGGCGCTTGCGGAAGGTCACCACGAGACACCGGTCGACCTGCCTGCCGACGGCGCGTTTGCGGGCCTTGCATCCGATATTCGGCAACTGGCCGAGTCGTTGTCCGCCCATCAGCAGGCTCGCCAGCAGTGGACGGCCGACATCGCACACGAATTGCGCACCCCCGTGGCCATCCTGCTTGGCGAACTTGAAGCCATCGAAGACGGGATTCGCGCAGCGGACACGCGAGCGATTGCGTCACTGAAAAGTGAGTGCCAGCGCCTCAAGAGACTGATCGACGATCTGTACCAATTGTCGCTCAGTGATGCCGGCGGGCTGAACTACCGATTTGCCGAACTCGACTTGTCGGCACTCGTCGCCTCGCGTGTGGCACTGCATCGTCCCGTATTGGCTCAGGCCGGGCTGGACCTCACATTGGTCGATCAGGGGCCGGCGATCAGGGTTATGGGCGATAGGGAGCGGCTGGAGCAACTCCTGGCGAATCTGCTTGGCAATTGTGAGCGATACACCGATACGCCCGGCCGGGTCCGGATCAGTCTCGAACACTCAGGCCGCGATGCCCTGCTGCGCATTGAAGACAGCGCACCCGGAGTCCCCGATACAGCTTTGCCACGGCTCTTCGAGCGACTGTTCCGGGTCGAATCGTCCCGCAACCGGCAGAGTGGCGGCGCCGGCCTCGGCCTTTCGATCGCGGAACGGATTGTCAGCGCACATCGAGGACGGATTACCGCACGACATTCGTCGCTGGGCGGGCTGGCGATCGAAATCGTGCTGCCGAACGTGGATCGTCGGCCATGACCCGAATCGCGATCATCGAAGATGAACCGAAGATCGCCGAACTGATCCGCGACTATCTGGACCGCGAAGGATTCGAGTCGACCCTGATTGCCGATGGCGCCTTGGCCATGGACATCCTGCGCAAGGAATCCTTCGACCTGGTCATTCTCGACCTGATGCTGCCCGGTCGCGACGGAATGAGCGTATGCCGGGAACTCCGCACGTTTTCGACGACACCGGTGATCATGTTGACCGCAAGAGTCGAGGAGGTCGATCGACTGCTTGGCCTGGAGCTCGGGGCAGACGACTATGTACTGAAACCCTTCAGCGTTCGCGAACTGGTGGCGAGAGTCAGGGC
>JBEIPT010000056.1:0-12829 GCA_040376895.1 Lysobacteraceae bacterium
CAATCGTGCGGGATAGATCGGCAGATGTGATCGGCCCGAGGAATTTTTCAGCCAACTTTCCCTCGGGATCGATCAGATAGGTCGTCGGCAATCCACGCGGCACGTCAAAGTCGGCCGGCGGTTGATAGACGTCGACCAGTGCAATCGGATACGAGATCTTTCGGGCCGCCACAAAGGTCTTCAGCTCGGCAGCTTCGATTTCCTCGAACGCCAGACCAATGACGACAACATCGTCCCGACCTCGGTCGAATTGGTCGAAATCCGGCATTTCCTTCAGGCACGGCCCGCACCAGGTAGCCCAGAAATTGACCACCACCCACTTGCCGCGCTGTGCTGCCAAATCGAATTCGGTGCCTTGGGTCGTGGTGACCTTGAGCTCCGGCATGTCCTTGCTGGCGAATACCGGAGCCGACAAGGCAAAGAACACAGCCAACAACGAACACTGCACAATGCGCATGGTGAAATCCTGAAATTGTCTGGTGATGACTATGACCGAAATTCTTGTCCTGTATTACAGCCGACACGGCGCGACGCGGGAACTGGCCCGCTGGATCGCCCGTGGCATCGATGAAACGCCGGGTGCCCAGGCACGAGTTCGGACCGTACCAGTGTTGGTCGCCGCGAATGAAGCCTCCGTGAACCAATCGGTTCCCGTAGACGGTCCACCCTACGCAACCCTGGCAGATCTGCGCGAATGCCAAGGGCTCGCACTGGGCAGCCCGACCCGATTCGGCAACATGGCGGCGCCCCTCAAGGCATTTCTCGACGGCACATCCAGCGAGTGGCTGGCTGGCAGCCTGATCGGCAAACCCGCGTGTGTGTTCACATCAACCGGCTCGCCGCATGGCGGTCAGGAATCAACGCTGCTCAGCATGATGCTGCCGCTCCTCCATCACGGCATGATTCTCCTGGGTATTCCGTACTCGGAATCAGGCCTGTACACCACGGCAGGTGGGGGCTCACCCTACGGCGCCGGGCATCTGGCAGGTGGCGACGGCAACCGAAGCGTCGATGCTCAGGAACAGGCTCTGGCGCGAGCGCTGGGTCGACGCCTTGCCGAAACGGCAGTGAAGTTGCGCCCATGAACGACACGTTCACGCCGCGGCACCGCCTTGCTCTCACGCTTTTTGTCGCTCTGCTGGTGTGGTCGGCGCTCTGGCACACCTGGCTTGCCCCCACAACCCGCCTGGGAACGGCCCAGAATCTGCTGCTGGCGCTGAGTCCTGCGCTGATCCCCGGCCTGATGAGCTTCATCAGTGCACGCGGCATGCTGCTCGGCGCGGGGTTTGCTGCCCTGTTGCTGTTCTGCCACGCCGTGATGTCCGCCTGGGCCACCCCGAACTGGCTGGCCTGGCCGGCCATCGTGTTGTCCGTTGGCACGGTCCTCGCCTTGGGTGGGCGACAAAAACCCCGCCCGGCACCGGGAAACCAGTGACCACATCCCGCCCCGCTGCGCAGTGTCGTTTTGTCACTGCCAGCCTGTAGAGTTGACGACCATGGCCAAGTCTCCCAATCTGCGTGACCCGAAGCTCTACATCAACCGCGAGTTGTCGCAGCTCGAGTTCAATTTCCGCGTGCTGGCACAGGCAAAAGATGCCAGCCTGCCGCTGCTCGAGCGCCTGCGGTTCCTGTGCATCTCGGTGTCGAATGTCGACGAATTCTTCGAAATCCGCGTTTCCGCGCTCAAGCAGCAGCTGAAACTTGCCACTGTTGGCGGCATCGGACCGGACGGCCTGAGTGTGCTCGAAACGCTTCACCGTGTTCGAACACGAGCGCTCGAACTGGTCGACGCGCAATACGAACTCTGGAACAAGACCCTGCGGCCACAGTTGCGCAAGTCGGGCATCCGGTTTCTGATGCGCGACGAATGGAATGCGCGCCAGCGGCGCTGGCTGCAAACCTATTTCGAAGACGAGATTTCGCCGGTGCTGTCGCCACTCGGTCTCGATCCCGCACATCCGTTTCCGCGCATTCTCAACAAGAGCCTCAACGTCATCGTTGGCTTGAAGGGCAAGGACGCATTCGGTCGCGAGGGTCAGTTTGCGGTCGTGCGCGCTCCGCGCTCCCTGCCCCGCGTGATCCGATTGCCGCCCGAACTCGGTGACGGCTCGGAAGACTTTGTGCTGTTGTCGGCGATCCTCGCCGAATTTGCCGAAGAATTGTTCCCGGGCATGCAGGTCAAGGGTTCCTGGCAGTTCCGCGTGACCCGCGACAGCGAACTCATCGTCGACGAGGATGACGCTGAAAATCTTGCCCACGCGCTGAAGGACGAACTGCGTGGTCGCGGCTTCGCGCGCGCCGTGCGCCTTGAAGTGTCCGACCAGATTCCGAAGACCACGCTGAAATACCTGATGGGTAATTTCGAGGTCGACGAGGACGACATCTACCGGGTACATGGCCCAGTCAACCTGAATCGCGTGATCGCCATCTACGACATGGTTGATCGCCCCGATCTGAAGTTCCCGAAATTTGCGCCGCGAATCCAGAGTCGTATCGCCAAGAGCGCGAGCGTGTTCGACGCCATCCGCGAAGGCGACCTGCTGCTGCACCATCCGTTCGATTCGTTTGCTCCGGTGCTGGATCTGATCAAACAGGCCAGCACCGACCCGGGCGTTCTGTCGATCAAGCAAACGCTGTATCGCGCCGGAAAGGAATCACCGATCGTCGGTTATCTGATCGACGCCGCGCGCAACGGCAAAGACGTGACCGTAGTCATCGAACTGCGTGCTCGATTCGACGAAGAAGCGAACCTCAGCCTCGCCGACCGCCTGCAGGAAGCAGGTGTGCAGGTTGTGTATGGAATCGTCGGCTTCAAGACGCATGCCAAGATGCTGTTGATCGTCCGCCGCGAACAGGACCGCCTGCGCCGTTATGTGCACCTGTCGACCGGCAACTATCATGCCGGCACGGCGCGTGCGTACACCGACCTGGCGCTGCTCACATGCCATCCTGCGGTGACCGAGGACGTGCACAAGATGTTCCAGCAGATGTCGGCACTCGGCCCCGAAATCGAATTGCAGCATCTGTTGATGGCGCCGTTCACGCTGCACAAGGGTCTGATCGAACGCATCGATCGCGAGATCCGCAATGCCCAGGCCGGCAAACCCGCCGCGATCAAGGCGAAGATCAATCACCTCAACGAAGTCGGCGTCATCGACAGGCTCTATCAAGCATCACGTGCCGGTGTCGAAATCGATCTGATCGTGCGCGGCACCTGCGCACTGCGTCCGGGTATCCCGGATATCTCCGAGCGGATCCGCGTTCGCTCGGTGGTCGGTCGGTTCCTGGAACACAGTCGCGTCTACTGGTTCCTGAATCACGGCTCCGAACCCGAGCTCTACTGCGCGTCCGCCGACTGGCTGGAACGCAACCTGCTGCGCAGGATCGAAGCCTGTTTCCCGATCCTCGATCCGGAATTGCGCGCCCGTGCGCTGGATGAAGAGATCCAAAACTATCTGGCCGACAATCTGCAATCGTGGCAACTGGATGCCGATGGCCGTTACCACCGTGTTGAACACGGCGACGACGCCATGCCGCACTCGGCACAAATGTCGTTGCTGTCGCAACACTGCTCCTGAGGTCGACGATGAGCACGATTCGCGACGGCGACGAACTGGCGGCAGTGGATCTCGGATCCAACAGCTTCCACATGGTTGTGGCTCGCTACGAGCACCAGCAGCTTCGTGTCATCGACCGCTTGCGCGAATCCGTTCGTCTCGCAGCAGGCCTGCAGGACGACGGAACGCTGTCCGCCGACAAACGCCGACTGGCACTGGGTTGCCTCGCACAATTCGGCCAGCGGATCGCGCACCTGCCGGATGACCGCGTCTGGGCCGTCGGCACCAACACCGTACGCCGCATGAAAAATCCGCGAGCGTTCCTGGTCGCTGCCGAAACGGCACTTGGCCACCCGATCGAAATCGTGTCCGGCCGTGAAGAGGCGCGCCTGATCTATCTCGGTGCGGCGCACGGTATTGCCGACAAGGGCAAACAGCGGCTGGTCATCGACATCGGCGGCGGATCGACCGAGTTCATCATCGGTCTGGGTTTTCAGACTCTTGAGCGCGAAAGCCTGCAGATGGGCTGCGTTGCGACGACAAAAGCCTGCTTCCCCGACGGCAAGATCACGACCAAACGTTATGACGATTTCCGACGTGGCATCGTGCTGGAAATGCAGCAGTTCCTCGCCGAATATCGTGCTCGCGGCTGGGCGGATGCCTACGGTTGCTCGGGCACGATCAAGGCCATTGCGCAGGTCGCCCATGAGATGGGTTGTGCAAAAGGTGTCCTGACTCCGGCATCGATGGCGGAAATACGCGACGCGCTGCTGAAGGCGAAGACGATCGACACCTTGAGGCTTCCTGGCCTCAACGAGGAACGTCGCCCTGTCTTTGCCGGCGGTTTTCTGGTGCTGGATGCAGCGTTCGAAGGCCTGCGCCTGAAGTCGATGAACATCTGCGAAACGGCCATGCGCGAAGGTTTGTTGTACGACATGCTCGGTCGTTCGGAACATCGTGATCCGCGCATGGATACGATTGAAGCGATGTGCCTGCGCTACGGGGTGGACCGATCACACGCAACGCGCGTCGAAACCACGGCATTGCGCATGTTCGACGCCGTGGCCAGTGATTGGAATCTGGACGAGACCCACCGGGAATGGCTGACGTTTGCGGCGCGGGTGCACGAAGTCGGACTGGCAGTTGCACACAGCCAGCACCACCATCATGGTGAGTACCTGCTGGAACATTCCGACATGGCCGGTTTCACGAAACGCGAGCAGGAAATTCTGGCCATTCTGGTGCGTTCGCATCGTCGCGGACTGCCCGTCAACCGCTTGCGGGCACTGAGCTTGCGGTATGCCAAGTCGGTCGAACGACTGGTCACGCTGCTCCGACTGTCGGCCCTTTTGCATCGATCACGCATCGACTTCCGACTGCCCAAGCTGGATCTGCGGGCCATGGACCGGGGCCTGCGCCTGACCCTGCCCGGAAAATGGCTCAGTGCACATCCTTTGACCATGACCGATCTCGAACAGGAGATCCAACACCTGCGCGAAGCCGACTTCACATTGGTCGTGCTGGCCGAATAGGGCCGCTCGCTGCGATAATCCCGGTCTTTGCGGGTGTTTTCTCCCATGACGGCAAGAATCCTGGACGGCAAGCGAATTGCCGACGAAGTGCTCGACGAGGTCGCAAGCCGCGTCCGCGCGCGGCGCAAGGTCGGGCTCAACCGCCCGGGGCTGGCCGTGGTGCTGGTCGGCAATGATCCGGCTTCCAGTGTCTATGTGCGCAACAAACGTCGCGCTTGCCAGCGCGTGGGCTTCCACACGCTCGACTTCGACTTGCCGTCACAGGTGTCCGGCGCCGAGCTGTCCGCACTCATCGACCGCCTGAATGCCGACCCGAAAGTCCATGGCATCCTCGTCCAGTTGCCGCTGCCAGCCCACATCGACGCGACCGACCTGATCCAGCGCATCCGGCCGGACAAGGACGTCGACGGGTTCCATGCCGAAAACCTGGGACGCCTGGCGTTGCGGCAACCCGGCCTGCGGCCCTGTACGCCGAAGGGAGTGATGACCTTGCTCGCTCATACCGACAAACCGGTTCGTGGCCGCCATGCAGTGGTCGTGGGCGTGTCGAACCACGTCGGGCGTCCGCTTGGACTCGAATTGTTGCTCGCCGGCGCCACCGTCACGTCCTGCCACCGGTTCACCCGTGATCTCCCGGGATTCGTCGCCAGCGCCGACCTGCTGATCGTGGCGGTCGGCAAGCCGGGACTGGTCCGTGGTGACTGGGTCAAACCCGGCGCTGTGGTCATTGATGTCGGCATCAATCGCCTTGAAGACGGCACCCTGACCGGGGATGTGGAATTTGCCGCGGCCCAGGCACGTGCTTCATGGATCACGCCGGTGCCGGGCGGGGTCGGCCCGATGACGGTCGCGACATTGATGCAGAATACGCTCGAAGCCGCCGAACGTTCATCCAATTGAAAGCGACGCCGCGTATGCTGCACACCCCGGTACCGAGACGATGAGAATGTGGACCTCCCTTCCCCGCCTGGCTGGGCTGATCCTCGCGATTGGCCTGGCCGGCTGCGCGACCCTGACCGAAAAAGCCGGTGACCGATTGGCTGGCAGCCTGTCTGCGGGCATCGGCAATGCCCGCGACGTCGAAACCGTGCGCGCAGGCCTGCCGGCGTATCTGCTGCTGATCGATGGTTTCATCCATACGAATCCGGGTAGTGGCGGCATGCTGCTTGCCGGCGCACGTCTTTACAGCGCCTATGCGGGCGGATTCGTCGGTGACGCAGAACGTGCGCGCCGACTCGCCGACCTCGGGCTGGACTACGCCCGCCGCGGAGTCTGCGTCGACCACAAGGCATTCTGCAGTGCCCTGAACGGCAACGATTTCGCCGCCTTCGAGCGCGAGCTCGGCAAACTCCCGGAAGAGCACCTGAGCGATTTGTACGTGCTGGCATCGAGTTATGCCGCCTGGGTCCGCGCCGATCCCGGCGACTACGCGCGGATTGCCGAATTGCCGCGCATCGAAGCACTGCTTCGACGCGTCACCGAAATCAAGCGCGACCACGACCACGGCAATGCTCTGGCCTATCTGGGTGTGATGAACTGCCTCCGACCCGAATCATTGGGTGGACGGCCACAACTCGGGCAAACATTGCTCACGGAGGCTTTTCAGGTATCCGGCGACAAGAATTACATGGCCAAGGTACTGGAAGCGGAATTCTGCGCGCGCCTGCTGTTCGACCAGGAACGGCACGACCAGTTGCTGAACGACGTTCTCGCGGCAGATCCGATCACCGACGATTTGACGCTGAGCAACGTCATCGCCCAGGATCGCGCCAGACAACTCATTGAATCGGGCAAGGATTATTTCTGATGAAGCATTTGGTTCTGGTGATTCTGCTTTGCGTCTCCGCATGGCGTGCCGACGCGGCTACCGTGTTCAAGATGGCGACCGCTGCGCCCGATGGCACCGGCTGGATGAAGGAAATGCGCGAAGCCGCGGCGAACGTGAAAACGAGAACCGAAGGTCGCGTTGAATTCAAGTATTTCCCCGGCGGAGTCATGGGCAACGACGTCGCCGTGTTGCGCAAGATGAAGCTCGGCCAGCTGCAGGGCGGCGCATTCACCGGCGGCGAACTGTCGCAGGTCCAGGGTGATGTTCAAATCTACAGCCTGCCTTTCCTGTTCGAAACGCTCGACGAAGTGGCGCACGTGCGCCAGACGATGGACGCCGAAGTCAAGAACAAGCTGGCTGAAAAGGGTATCGTGCCGCTGGGCATTGCCGGGGGCGGTTTTGCGTATCTGATGAGCACCAAACCCCTG
Source organism: Lysobacteraceae bacterium (assembly GCA_040376895.1). GTDB lineage: Bacteria > Pseudomonadota > Gammaproteobacteria > Xanthomonadales > Ahniellaceae > Ahniella. Next base: position 7,346 of record JBEIPT010000056.1, read on the forward strand.
CGCAATCAGCACGATCTGCGCGCCACCAAAGTCTGGGTACCACAATCCGATCGGATCGCCCAGGTTGCTTTCCAGCAAAGTGAAGTGAATCCAATCCCGCTGCCACTTGGCGATGTCTATACCTCGCTGCAGACTGGGTTGCTGGAGACCGCAGGAACCACCACAAGCGGCGCCATCGTGTTCCAGTGGCACACCAAGATGAAGCACGTCTTCGATATGCCGTTGACCTATGTGGTCGGTCTGATTGCCGTCGACAAGCGCGCCTATGACAAACTGTCTCCGGCAGACCGAGTGATCGTCGATGCCGAGTTCGCACAGGCATTCCGCGATATCGAAACCGCCGGCATCAACGACAACGAGCAGGCCCGTGCGGTGCTGATGAAGAACGGCATCCAGTTCCACCAACCGGATCCGACCGAACGCGAGGCATGGCTGCAGGTGGGTACCCGCACCCAGGATGCCATGCGCAAAAGCGGTGAGATCAGCGCCGATCTGCTGGATCGCATCCTTAAGCTGCGCGACGCCTATCGCGCTGGCAAAGCCGGCAAACCCTGACATGGTCAAGCGCATCCTGCGCCTGCTCGAGACAGCCGAAAACGTCGTTATGGCCTTGTTGGCTGTAACGCTTATTCTGGGCGCCGCACTGCAGGTCGGGCTGCGACTGTTCGACTATGGCGTGATCTGGCTCGACCCCGTGCTGCGTGCGTTGGTCATGTGGATCGCGATGCTCGGTGCGTTGGCCGCGGCACGCCACGACAAGCACATCAATCTCGACGCCCTGACGCGCCAGTTGTCCGGCATGTCCTTGCGCGTGGCCCGGATCTGCACGTTCCTGTTTGCCGCCGGCATTTCAGTTGTCCTGGCCCGGGCATCGATGGGCCTGGTCGATCTGGACCGCGAGAGCGGCACGATGCTGACCGAACACATTCCAGCCTGGTGGAGTGAGATCATTCTGCCGGTCGGGTTCGGGCTGATGGCTTTGCGCTTCACTCTCCGCGCGTTTGTTGTGCCCGATCCGGATGTCGGTTCAATTCCGACAGCGGAGCCCACACAATGACCTGGCTGATCGTCGCATTGATCATCGCGCTGGCCGCTTTCGGCGCACCTTTGTTTGCGCTGATCGCTGCATTGGCGCTGCTTGGGTTGCATCTGTCGGACTATGAGAGCACGGTGCTCGCCGTCGAATTCAATCGGCTCGCCGAAAGCCCGGTGCTCATTGCCATTCCGCTGTTCACGATCGCCGGTTATCTGTTGAGCGAAAGTGGCTCGCCAAAACGACTCGTGCGAGTCACCGAGGCATTGTTTGGCTGGCTTCACGGCGGCCTGGCGGTAGTGGCCATCCTCGCCTGCGCCGTGTTCACCGCGTTTACCGGCGCATCCGGCGTCACCATCCTCGCGATTGGCGCATTGTTGTATCCGGCACTGCGCGAAGCGCAATACAGCGAACGTTTCTCGCTTGGCCTCGTGACCACCTCCGGCAGTCTGGGCCTGCTGTTTTTCCCGGCCGTGCCGTTGATTCTGTACGGCATCGTCGTGCAGTCGTTGGGCACCACACCCACGGCCGGCGTCGAGGACATGATCAAGGCCGGTGTGTTTCCGGGCCTGTTGATGCTCGGCGCACTGGCGGCCTACGGTATGTATTCCGCACCGAAACGCACACATGACCGCACCTTCTCGGTTCGCGAATTGACGGCGTCGCTCTGGGATGCACGCTACGAACTGCCTTTGCCGGTATTTGTGCTCGGGGGCGTTTTCCTGGGTTTCTTTGCCGCGTCGGAAGCAGCGGCATTGACCGCAGCCTACGTCCTCATCGTGACCGTCGTCGTGCGCCGCGAAATTTCCCTGAAGCGCCTGCCCTCGGTGCTGCGCGAAGCCATGGAACTGGTCGGCGCGATCTTGCTGATCCTCGGTGTGTCGCTCGGTCTGACCTACGTGCTGATCGATGCCGGTGTTCCCGAGCGGATCTTCGGATTCGTCAACGAACACGTCAGCAACAAGTGGGCGTTCCTGGCTTTGCTGAACGTGTTCCTGCTGGTGCTGGGCATGTTGCTCGACATCTTCTCGGCGACTGTGATCATGGCGCCGATCCTGGTGCCGATCGCCATCTCCTACGGCATCCATCCGGCCCATCTTGGCGTGATCTTCCTCGCCAACATGCAACTGGGTTACTTCACGCCTCCAGTCGGCATGAACCTGTTCATCGCCAGCTTCCGATTCAAGACTCCGGTCTTGACGTTGGCCCGCGCCTGCGTGCCGTTCTTCTTCGTGCTGCTGGCCTGTGTCCTCGTCATCACGTATTGGCCGACGTTGTCACTCGGTCTGCTCAATCACTCGCCCTGATACCGGTTTCGATCGCCTTCAACAGGGCGTCGCGATCGGCGAGCGTGCTGCGCTGGACACCCAGGTTCAGCGCCAGCAGAAATAGCCGAACGTTGTGGCGCTGATTGAGTCCGCGCCGAGTTGCGAACGCCGCACCCCAATCCGGCAGAGGCGCTGGCGCAGCAATCGACGCAATTGTTGCCTGCCAGGACACCAGATCGAGTTCACCCCGATGCATCAGCATCAGCATGGCGCGGGCCAGTCGCTCGGTTTCGCCGTCGACATAGGCGTGTTCACCATGCGCGGAGATTTGGCTGACCAGCGCATCACGGAGCGGTTCCAGGTCAGCCCGCCCATAGGCAGGATTCAACGCCAACTGCATGATCCAGTCTGCACCGTGAGCCACACCATGTCGCCAACCTGGCCCATCCTCGAAGCCTCGGTAGTCGCGTACCCCTTCGACATAGCGGGCGGCCGTTTCGCGCAGTCGAGTTCGCAACGAAACCGGAAAATGGGAGTCGATCCGATCGGTTCGAGACAGTTCGGACAGGACCAGGGCCGCAAATGGCTGCGCCACGCCATCGGGATCCTCGGCAGGATGCTCCAGCTGGTTGAGCATCTGCAGCGAGATGGCCTGTATCTGTGTGGTCTCCAGCAGCCCTGCACGCAGCCAGGTGGCAAGAGCCTCAAAGGCGACGCCATCGCGGAGCTCGGGATCCACATGGGCCAAACATGGCAGGAGTGCATTCGCAAGACGCGCCCGCGCCGGAGCATCGCGAACCTCGAACTGGCGACCCTTCAGCGCAAAGAGTTTCGACTTGTCCCAACCTTCAGGCGGACAGTCGGCCGCAACAACGTGACCTGCCGTGATCAGCAGAAACATCATCACGAACGATCGCTGGAACATCGCTGTCTCTCCGGTTTCCTTGAGCAATCCTGACAGTTGTTGCCGGCTCTTGGCTTTGCCGGATTTGCCGCCATTGTTATCGTTGTCCTCATTTTTCCGGAAGCTTGCCCCATGTCCCGATCCGCCCCGCTTACACTGCACTGGGCTTTGCCCCGTTTCACCGACATTGCCGTCGATCGGATCGGCGACGAACTCGGCGCCCGGCTCGAGGCCAATCGTGCAGCGATCGACACACTGGCAGAACTCCAGAATCCGACGTTCGACTCACTCCTGCGCCCATGGGAACACCTGGAGGAGGACACAGGCCGCTGGTTCCAGCCGATCTCGCACTTGCACAATGTCCGCGAACAACCCGACCTGCGTGAGGCCTACGGCGAAGCGATCGAAGAGTTGACCGAATACGGTACCTGGGTCGGCCAACATGCCGGGCTGTGCGCAGCCGTCAAACAGGTTCGCGCCGATGAGTCGTTTGGCCAGCTGGATCCTTCAGCGCGCAAACTCGTCGACGATGCCCTGCGCGACTTTCGACTGGCCGGTGTGGACCTGCCCGAAGCCGATCGGGATCGATATCGGGTGATCGCGACCGAGTTGTCACGCCTCGGCACGGAATTCGAGCAGGCCGTGCTCGACGCCACCGAAGCGTGGTCGCTGGACTTGCCGGAACAGGACACTCGCCTGGCCGGGTTGCCGGAGTCCGCACTCGCGATGTTTTCCGATTCCGCCCACGAGGCCGGCACGGACGGATATCGCATCAGTCTGAAGTCGCCTTCGTATCAGGCGGTCATGACGTTTGCCGAGGACCGCTCACTTCGCGAAACGATGTACCAGGCCTATCAGACTCGTGCGTCCGACCAGGGCCCCCAGGCCGGCCAGTTCGACAACACCGATCGGATGCACAACATTCTTGCACTGCGCCAGGAGGCGGCACGGCTGATCGGCTTCACCAGCAGCGCACATGAATCACTCGCCACCAAGATGGCCCGCGAACCGTCCGAAGTGCTGGGCTTCCTCAATGAACTTGCGACCAGCGTTCGACCTCAGGCCGCACGCGAACTCGAAACGCTTCGCACGTTTGCCGCCGAATCGCTGGGGCTCACCGAACTCTCGCCATGGGATATCGCATTTGCCTCCGAGCGATTGAAAGTGGCCCGCCACCAGTTGAGTGAAGAAGACCTCAAACCTTATTTTCCCGTCGAACCCGTTCTGGATGGCCTGTTCCGATTGGTCGAGCGACTGTTTGGAGTGACTATCCGCGAGCGCTCCGGCGTCGACGTGTGGCATTCCGATGTCCGCTTCTTCGAACTGTGCGACCGGGATGGCATTGCCTTTGCGGGCTTCTATCTCGATTTGTTCTCACGCAGTGGCAAACGCGGCGGAGCCTGGATGGATGTCTGCACTGGCCGTGCCGCAACACCTGCGGGCATTCAGGTCCCGGTGGCGTTTCTGACCTGCAACGCGCCGCCGCCAACGCGCACCATGCCAAGCCTACTCACCCACGACGATGTCGTCACACTGTTCCATGAGTTCGGGCATGGTTTGCATCACATGCTGACCGAGGTGGACTTGCCGAGTATGGCCGGCATCGAGGGCGTGGAGTGGGACGCCGTCGAACTGCCCAGCCAGTTTCTCGAGAATTTCGCCTGGGACCCGAGCGTGTTGCGCACTTTGGGTCGCCACTGGCAGACCGCCGAACCTCTGCCCGAAGTATTGATCGAACGCCTGCTCGGCACGCGGCATTTCCAGGCCGGTTTGTTCCTGGTGCGTCAACTCGAGTTCGCGATGTTTGATTTCCGCCTGCATCTGGAATACCAGTCCGGGATGTCGGTGCAGTCGCTCGTCGAGGATGTCCGCCGATCGGTCGCGGTATTGCAGCCGCCACCGTGGCAACGATTCGCGCATTCCTTCACGCACATTTTCGGTGGCGGTTATGCCGCTGGTTACTACAGCTATCTTTGGGCGGAGGTGCTGTCTGCTGATGCCTACGAGCGATTCACCGAAGCGGGCGCCATTGATCCGGCGCTCGGCGAACGGTTTCGTCAAGAGGTACTGGCCGTCGGTTCATCACGTCCGGCCGCGGTATCGATCGCGGCGTTCCTCGGCCGAGCCCCGGACCCCAAAGCCCTGCTGCGGAGTTATGGCGTGACACTGCCCTGAACTGAAGCAATCCGGCGCAGACGCTCATCACGCATTGCCTGGCCGATCTGTTCGCCACGGAGCCCGGCAGCGAGCCAGGGTTCCGCGGTGACCTCCCGCGCCGC
>JBEIPT010000119.1:0-9566 GCA_040376895.1 Lysobacteraceae bacterium
CGTACGACCGTGCACAAAGATTACGTCGAGTCGTGCGCGGCATGCCGATCACTCAACTGCTGCTGGAAACCGATGCGCCGGATCAGCCTTGCTCATGCAAGCGCGGCCAGCGACATGAACCGGCCGATCTGATGGCCGTTGTAGCCGTGGTCACTGAATTGCGCGACATCAGCGCCGAAGAACTGTCGGCTCAGACCGAAGCCAATTTCGATCGGATTTTTCTTTCCGACTCAGCGCCTTGATCGAGCCTGAAGAGATCGTGAGATCCGCAGCAATCCCGGTTCCCCCATCGATTGCTGCACAAAGCCGAGTCGGTGTGCCAAATGCAGCATCGCCATGTTGTCGTTCAACACGTCACCTTGCAGGGCTTGGAGGCCGCGACGTCGCGCCCAATCGATCAAGCGCCGGAGCAGATGTTTGCCGAGTCCGTTTCCAGCCAACGGGTGTCCGACAATGATCGCAAAATCGGCATTTCCGCCAGGTTCCTCGAACGCCAGGCGGGCTACCGCGCCGATCTCCGCGATTCCGGGTGTGCCAGGTTCGGCAATGACCAGCGCAAAAGCGCGCGCTGGATCGAGCGTGCATAGTTCGCGCGCATAGGCGTCGGTGAGTTCGGACATCGGATGCAGGAATCTGAGGCGGACCTCCTCAGGCTCGAGTTTCGCAAATGCGCGTTGCAGGGCTGGGGCATCGTCCGGTTGGATCGGACGCAGCACCAGACTGCGACCGTCAGCCAAAGTCAGTGACTCGCACCAAAGGCCCGTGCGTTGCCGCGTGAAGCCTCGCGGTGCATCGGGTGGCGGCAGCGTATGGGCTGCACTCATCAATCAGTTGTCCTACCAGGGCCGCTTGATGACGTTCTTGTCCTGCTCACGGTCGTAGGCGCGCAGTTCGTCGCGCAGGTGCTGCACACGCTGGCGACCCAGCGCATTCCGGTGTTCGTCGAGCACCTGCGCGCCGAGCAATTCACCGAGCCGGTTGGCAATGGGGAACATCGAGTCCCACGCATCGAGGGCGCGCATCGGTCCAGGCAAGGCCATGAACAGGGTGAGTCCGGGTGTCCGCAATTCCTGGATCTTGCGCATCTCGAAATGGCCGGGCTTCACCATGCTGGCGACGCTGAAGATCGGACCCAACTCGGGCTTGCCGGGAATCAGGCTGTGGAAGATGCCCAGATGGCCGTAGGTCAGGCCGGTCTTCTCGGCGGCAACCACAATATCGCTGCCGCGCATGAACTCGCCTTCTTCGGCGCACACGAACAAGGTCACGATACGGTCGATGCGATCCTGGGTACGCGCGCCCACCTGGCTTTCCGGGGGCAGCGGGACCAGTTCCGGCTCGCTGCGGATTCGGGGTGTGCGAGGCGGCGGCGCGGTCTCGCCTTCGCTCTGGTCTGAAGATTCTTCGAGTTCACCCAGCGCGGGTTCTCTGCGGCCAGTAGGTTCGAATTCCGACATGGATCGATCGGAGAAGTCCTGGCCACGATGCTCTGAGATCTCGAGCGACAGGCGCGTGAGTTCGGCCTGAAGCTCTGCATCGAAGCCCGGATCGGCGCTGGGCTGAGGTCGATCGAGGTCCGGCTCCTGCCGCTCGCACGGTGGGCGTGGCGCATGGGTGCGGCGACCTTGCTGGCCGGATTGGCGACTGCCCTGCCAGTAAATGAGTCCCAGCACGAGCACGCCGGCTAAAACGATGATCAGGCGTAAGGTCCAGGCTTCCACTGCGTTCGTCTTCCTTTTTGCGGGGTGCGCCATGGTACGGCGCACCACCTGAATGGTCTGTGCGGTAAACGTCAGGCGGCGCCGACGAGTTTCGTGGCTTCGGCCAGGTCGACCGACACCAGTCGCGACACACCCGGCTCACGCATGGTGACGCCACACAACTGGGTTGCAGACTCCATCGTCGCCTTGTTGTGTGACACGAACAAGAACTGCACGCGCTCGCACATCTCCTTCAGCATGTTGCAGAACCGGCCAACGTTCGCTTCATCGAGCGGCGCATCGACCTCGTCGAGCAGACAGAACGGTGCAGGATTCAGCCGGAAGATCGAGAACACCAGGGCCACGGCCGTCAGCGCTTTTTCGCCGCCGGACAACAGGCTGATCGAGGTCACGCGTTTGCCGGGCGGACGGGCCATGATCGACACGCCTGTGTCGAGCAGGTCTTCGCCAGTCAGTTCCAGATACGCATGGCCGCCGCCGAACAGACGCGGGAACAGTTCCTGCAGCCCGGTGTTGACCTTGTCGAAGGTTTCCTTGAACCGCGTGCGGGTTTCGCGATCGATCTTCTTGATCGCGCCTTCCAGCGTTTCCAGTGCTGTCGTCAGATCGGTGAACTGCGTGTCCAGATAGATCTTGCGAGCCGACTGTTCCTGGTATTCGTTGATGGCAGCCAGGTTGACCGGCTCCAGGCGCTTGATGCTGCGCTCCAGTTCGGCCAGTCGTTCGGCCCACAGGCCCGGTTCCGCATCCGGAGGCAGTTCCTGCGCCACGGCTTCGATCTCGAACCCGGCGCCAACGATCGCCTCGTTGTGCTGGTCGGCACGCATCTTGATGCTTTGTTCTTCAAGGCGAAGGCCAGACAGGGACTCGCGTTCTTCACTGACGCTGCGCTCCACGCGCGACCGTTCCTGCTCCAACGCGCGGAACGCGAGGTCGCAGGCTTCGAGTGCCTTGCGAGCATCGATCAGCTGTCGGTCGACGAGCATGCGCTGGTCGAGATAGGTGCGCAGTTCGGCATCCAGATCGACCCCCGGCTCGGTACCCACCACAAGCTGCTGCGCCAGTTCCTGCTTGCGGCTGTCGAGTGTGGTGAGCTGCGACACCATTCGGCTCATCGATTGTGTGAGCGAAGCCAGCGTGGATCGTTTGGCTTCCGAACGCAGCGCGATCTGGTGCTTCGCGTCCTGGGCTTCACGCGCATTGGCGCGTGCGTCTTCGCGACGTTCGAGCAGACTGCGGCGTTCGTGATCGAGCTGGCTGCGCTGGTCTTCCAGATCGCCCATCCGCTCGGTTGCCGTCTCGAGACGTGCGCGCGCTTCACGGGATTCGGCATCGAGTTCACCGATCCGCGTGCGCAGCTCGGCAATTTCGGAACCGACGCGACCCATGCGCGTGGTCATACTTTCCAGTCGACCCTTTTCGCTCTGGATCTGGCCGGCGACTTCCGACAGCTGGCGATGCACGAAGTACAGATCGCGTTGGGCGTCGTCGCGCGCGCGCTCGGCTTCAAAATTCTGCGTTTTCAGTTCTTCCTGCTTCATCAGGAGCAGGTCGATCTCATGGTCCAGACTGCTGCTGCGATGGGTCAGAGCTTCGATTTCGCGCTCACGGGCCAGAACGCCGGAATGGGCCTCGCGTGCGCGGCTGATGCGCACCCAGTCGGGACCCAGCCAGTCACCTTGCTTCGTGATGACCGACTCGCCGGCTTTCAGCGTGCCATGTTGGGCACGCGCTTCCGTCAGCGTGTCGACCACTCGGACTTGCGCGAGCAGAGCCAGCGCCGCTTCCGGGCCTGACACGTGCGCAGCCAGCGAACCTTGGCGGCGGGCGCCGTGGTTCTGCGACATCAGCACGACGTTGTGTTCGCCCAAGGTGTCGAGATCGGCCAGCACCGCTTCGGGCGACTCGGTCAGTGCGGCTTCGAGCCATGCGCCCAGAACCACTTCAACCGCGCGTTCGTAACCGTCGTCGACCTTGAGTACTTCACCCAGACGTTTGCCGTCGCCGAGGCCAATCCGGCCAAGCCACGCCTGCGCGCCGCCTTTCTCCTGGCCCAGTGCCGCATGTTGCAGCGCTTCCAGCGAGCTGAGACGCCCACGCGCCTTCGACAACTCCGAGCGCGCATCATTCAGGCGATTCTGCAGGACCTTGGTTTCGTCCTGCACACGGCCGAGATGCAGCTTGCGCTCATCCAGTGACGCCGTACCGGTTTCCACTTTCTCGCGGAGTTCTTCCTGACGAAGCAGCAAGTCATCCTGCGCCATCGCCAATTCGTCGAGATTGGCTTTGCCCTGCTCTTCTTCGAGCTGACCCAAGCGCGACGAGGCGTCGAGTGTCTGTTTGTCGAGGAAGTTCAAGCGTGTACGTTCCACTTCAGCCAGACGCGCCGATTCGCCGCTGTCGCGGGCATAGGTGTCCCAGCGCGTTTGCCAGTCAAGAATCGATTGCTCGGCCAGGCGAAGTGCTTCGGTCCTTTGTTCCGACTGGATTTCCAACGCTTCGAGTTGCGGCTCGGAATCTGCCAGCGACAGGGTCAGTGCCTCGATCTGGTCGCGGTCGCCGCGAATGTGATCGGCCAGTTCGGCATGAGCTTGCTCCGTCTCCTTCAGCGAGCGAGTCAAGCGCTCGTTGAGATCCCGATTGAAGTTGATCTGTTGTTCGACGCGGGCGATTTCGCCGCTGACACGGTAGAGCTCGCCCTGGACACCATTGAAGTGGTCGGCGGCCATGACCTGCTTTTCGCGTTCGCCCTCCAGTTGGGCTTCGATGTTCCGCTGCTCGGCGACCAATTCCTCGATGCGCAGTTCGACCCGGCGCACTTTCTGGGTGCGTTCGTCGAGTTCGCCACGCAGGCTGAGCAGATGCAGGGCCTTGAGTTCGGCCTCGACGCGGTTCGCGTCGGTCTTGAGCTTCTGATACCGCTCGGCCTGTTTGGCCTGGCGATTCAGATGCTCCAGTTGTTTGTCGACTTCCTGCCGGACGTCGTTGAGGCGATCGAGGTTTTCGCGCGTGGCCTTGATGCGCGACTCGGTTTCCTTGCGGCGTTCCTTGTACTTGGAAATGCCGGCGGCTTCTTCCAGGTGAAGACGCAGGTCTTCCGGGCGGGCCTCGATGATCTGCGAGATCATGCCCTGCTCGATGATCGAGTACGAGCGCGCACCCAGACCGGTGCCCAGGAACACATCGATGATGTCGCGACGACGGCACTTGCCGCCGTTCAGGAAATAGTTGGATTGGCCGTCACGACTGACCTGGCGCTTGATCGAAATTTCGTTGAAGCTGGCGTATTCGCCCTGGATGGCACCGTCGGAGTTGTCGAAGATCAGCTCGACCGTGGCCGAACCGACCGGTTTGCGGTTGCCCGAGCCCGAGAAGATCACGTCGGTGATGGCGTCACCGCGCAGGCGGCTGGCCGCACTTTCGCCCATGACCCAACGGATGGCATCGATGATGTTGGACTTGCCGCAGCCGTTTGGCCCGACAATTCCGGTCATATTGGTCGGCAAATGCAGCACCGTCGGGTCGACGAATGACTTGAAGCCGGACAATTTGATGGTCGATAGACGCATGTTTCACTCAGTAGATGGCAATTTCCGGGCTGGGGCGATTGCCTCCCGGCTCCGCGTCGATTAACGTGCGCGGCCTTGTTCAACTTCAAATCAGGATTACGGCCATGAGTACCAAGCCGTCCAAGACGCTCGAGACGTTTCCGAACCCCGAACCCAAACGCGACTATACCATTCGCATGCGGATTCCGGAGTTCACCTGCCTGTGCCCCAAAACGGGGCAACCGGACTTCGCCACCCTGCATCTCGAGTACATCGCCGACAAAACCTGCGTGGAACTCAAGTCGCTCAAGCTCTACATGTGGAGCTACCGGGACGAAGGCGCCTTCCACGAGGCCGTGACCAACAAGATCCTCGAGGATCTGGTCAAGGCGACCAAGCCGCGTTTCATGCGCCTGACCGCCGAATGGTATGTCCGTGGTGGCATTTACACGACAGTAGTCGCCGAACACCTGGCGAAGGGCTACAAGCCCAAACCGCGCATCGAACTGCCCTGATCAGGAGTTGGCCCCATGAGCAAGACCGAGACGTACGCCCGTTATGCCGATGAACTCCGGTCCATCGAGGCGCAGGGGCTGTTCAAGCGGGAGCGCATCATTGCGAGCCCACAGAGCGCTGAAATCACGCTGGCCGATGGCCGGCGCGTCCTGAATTTCTGCGCGAACAACTATCTCGGTCTGGCCGACCATCCCGACATCATCGCTGCAGCCAAGGATGCACTGGACAGCCACGGCTTCGGCATGGCCAGCGTGCGCTTCATCTGCGGCACCCAGGATCTGCACAAACAACTGGAAGCGAAGATCGCGTCGTTCTTCGGTACCGAAGACACGATCCTGTATGCCGCATGTTTTGACGCCAACGGTGGCTTGTACGAGCCGCTTCTGGGCGAAGAGGACGCGATCATCTCCGATGCGCTGAACCACGCCTCGATCATCGACGGCGTGCGGCTGTGCAAGGCCAAGCGCTTCCGTTATGCCAACTGCGACATGGCCGACCTGGAAACCCAGCTTCAGGCCGCACGCGCTGCCGGCGCCCGCAACATCCTGATCAGCACCGATGGGGTGTTCTCGATGGACGGGTTCATCGCCCCGCTCGATCAGATCTGCGATCTGGCCGAACGTTATGGCGCCTTGGTCCACATCGACGAATGCCATGCAACCGGATTCCTGGGTGAACACGGCAAGGGCAGCGCCGAAGTCCGAGGTGCGTTGGCGCGCATCGATATTTTCACCGGCACCCTGGGCAAGGCGATGGGTGGCGCACTGGGCGGGTTCACGACCGGCAAGCGCGAAGTCATCGAACTCCTGCGTCAACGCTCACGGCCCTATCTGTTCTCGAACTCCCTGCCGCCACACGTCGTGGCTGCCGGGATCAAGGCGTTCGACATGCTCGAAAGTGCCGGTCATCTGCGTGCGCAATTGCGCGAGAACACAGCGTACTTCCGCGAAAGGATGACCGCAGCCGGGTTCGACCTGAAGCCGGGTGAACATCCGATCGTGCCGGTGATGATCTACGACGCACCGCTCGCCCAGCGCATGGCCGAAGGTCTCCTGGCGCGCGGCGTCTACGTCATCGGATTCTTCTTCCCGGTCGTCGCGAAGGGTCAGGCGCGCATCCGCACACAAATGAGCGCAGCCCACACGCGTGCCCACCTGGATCAAGCCATCGCAGCGTTCACGGAAGTCGGCAGAGAATTGGGTGTGATTGCTGCGCAGGCCTGACAGGCGAAAACGTCTGCAGGCCCAAAGGTCAGCCCCTTCCTTTACAGCCCGCTTGCGGCCTGCGCCACGGCGCGGAACAGTGCCCTGCCCTTGTTCATCGTTTCCTCCCATTCCTTTTCGGGATCGGAGTCGTAAACGATGCCGGCACCGGCTTGAACATGCAGCATGCCGTCCTGGATCAGTGCCGTGCGAATGGCAATGGCGGTATCTGCCTCGCCCCACCAGTTGAGGTAACCGACCGCACCTGAGTAGACGTTCCGTTTGACTGGTTCGAGTTCCTGAATGACTTGAAGCGCCCGGATCTTCGGTGCACCACTGACGGTGCCGGCAGGAAACGCTGCCTTCATCACGTCCATGTAGCTCAACCCCGGCTGCAGTTTGCCGCGCACTTCGCTGACGATGTGCATGACGTGCGAGTAGCGTTCGATGACCATCTGCTCCGGCACGTGCACACTGCCGACTTCCGCGACACGACCGACATCGTTCCGGCCCAGGTCAATCAGCATCAGGTGTTCGGCTCGTTCCTTCGGATCAGCCAGCAGATCGCGTTCGAACTGCAGGTCCTGCTCGGGTGTCTTGCCGCGTGGGCGCGTGCCCGCAATCGGGCGAACAGTCACTTCGCCGTCCTTCAACCGAACCAGGATTTCAGGTGACGAGCCGACGATCTGTGTCCGGCCCAGATCGAGGAAATACATGTAGGGCGACGGGTTCAGCGCGCGCAGTGCGCGGTACACATCCACCGGACGCGCCTTGAACGGTACCGATAACCGTTGCGACAGCACCACCTGGAAAATGTCACCGGCGCGAATCAGCTCCTGGCATTTCGCGACCGCCGCAAGGAATCCTTCGCGCGTGAAACCGGAGATGAAGTCGGTCTCGTCCAGCATCGTCGGATCCAGCACTTCCGGGTAACTTCGGCCGGAATGGCGCAGTCGGAAGGTCAGTTCATCGAGGCGACGTTCAGCTTTGGACTGGGCCTGCGGCTCGTCCGGATCGGCATGGACGATCAGGTACAGACGGCCCTTGAGGTTGTCGAAAACCGCCACTTCTTCCGACAGCATCAGCAGCACGTCATCCGTACCCAACTGGTCAGGTTTGTCGGGGCTCTGCAGCTTGTCTTCGATGTAGGCGATGCTCTCGAAACCGAAGTAGCCGACCAGACCACCGGTGAATGCCGGCAGGCCCTCCAGCTTGGGCACCCGGAATCCGGCGCGAATCGCCTCGATGTCGCTCAACGGATCGGCCAGTTCACGCGTCTCGATGACTTCGCCCAACTGGCGGACCGTCAAAGTCCGGCCGCGCAGCGCATAGGTGCGCCGTGCCGGCAAACCGATGATGGAATAACGACCCCAACTCTCGCCGCCTTCGACCGACTCGAACAGGTAGGCGAATGGACCGTCCGCCAGTTTCAGGTACACGGAAAGCGGCGTATCCAGGTCGGACAGCACTTCGCGCACCACCGGAATCCTGTTGAATCCCTGGGCTTTGAGTTCGGCGAATTGTTCAGCAGTAAGGTTCATGGGCGGGTCAGGCGGGAAACAGTCGCCGAGTATACGGGCCGACCCGTCTGACGCTTATGAAAAACGCAAAGTTGCGATGGCGCCCCGTTCGGGCGCCGGGGCCAGGGAGACGCTCCAGCCATACAGCGCGCAGATCCGCCGGACAATCGCCAGACCCAGCCCACCGCCCTTGCCCGCCGCATCCTTGCCACGAACGCCGCGTGTGAACAGATGCTCTGCCTGCCCCACTTCGATTCCGGGACCTTGGTCGAGCACTTCCACCGAGTCGGCGCGGATGGTCACCACGATCTCTCCAGCGGGGGTGTACTTGATCGCATTGCCCACAAGATTCCCGAGCGCTACCGCCAGCACCGCCGGGGGCGCCACGACATGGGCGTCCGATTCGACATCAATGCGCAAAGTCACCGGCTTCTGGCCGATTTGAACGCGGTGCGTATCAAAGACCTGTTCGACCACGGGGTGGACACGGGTTTCCTCGCCGTGAGCCGGGCCCTGCTTCTCGTGCCGGGACAGCAACAGCAACACTTCGATCAACTCGTTCGACTGCCGCACTGCGCGCTCGATACGACGCAGACGTTGTTTCGCCTTCTCGGGCACGTCTTCCTGCGCAAGCAACAGTTCAGTGGCGCCACTGATCACGGCGATCGGCGTGCGCAGTTCGTGTGAGACGTCGGCGTTGAATTCCTTGTCGCGCTCGACCAGCGCAGTCAGGCGTTCGGCGTAGTCGTCGAGTTTGGCGGCCAACTGGCCCACTTCGTCTTCCGCAAAATGAGGTTTCAAGGGCGCAGGCTTCGCTTCACCCCGGAACCCGGTCAATCGTTCCGCCAGATCGGCCACCGGACGCATGACGCTGGATGCCGACCAGAACGCGATCAGCGCCGAGATCCCCGAGAACAGCACCACAAACCCAATCAGGGCCCAGTTGATGCGACTGCGCAGTTTCAGCTCATGCGAGATGTCGTACTGAAGGAAAAACCAATAGTCACCATCCTTGCGGACAGCCAGTTTGTAGGCTTGCGAGAACGCGCTCTGGGTATC
>JBEIPT010000545.1:0-2217 GCA_040376895.1 Lysobacteraceae bacterium
CCTCGAAGTTGCCGGCGAAGTTGAGGAAGTAGCTGCCCCAACCAGATTGGTCAGGACGTAACCAGCCGCCGCCTACCGACAGATTGCCGTTCGCGCACTGCGGCGTTCCGATCGGCTGGAATGGCTCACTGCCGTACTGGCCATCGAGGAACCACGAGTAGGTGAAGTTGCCGGTGCCGTCGAAAGTCAGAATGACCTCACCGACTTGTTGCGGATTGTCCCGAACGCCGTTCCAGGTCGAACGGTAGATCGGCGCCGACCAGACTCCGTCGTTGGCAGCGGCGGCGGCACCTTGAGCCGTGTACCAAAGGGGTTTGCCGGTAGCGTCGAACGTGTACCAGGCGAGCGCCCAGACTTGTGGCGTGCGAGCGAGAAAAACACCGTGTCCACTTCGCGCCGGATTGAAGTAGCCGTTCGCCGGCGATTGCACGGTCGAACCATTTCGTTCCACGCTGACGCTCAGCGTGACCGTGGCGGCGGTCGCTCCGGCATTCACCGCTGTCAGGTGATAACGACCCGGAGTCAACGCTGTGTCCTCGAGTGCGATCACTTCATCGTTACTGGCAGACAAGGATCGGAACGGCTGCAGATCGCGTGTTGGTGCCTGCGGAATGGCAGGACCATTCCCGACGCCACCGAGTCGCGATGCGTAGAGCTCGATATTGCCGCCGATCCCGGCGGTTCTTGCGACCAGCACACTGGCATTCGCCGGCACGTCGACGATCACGCGGTCATGGGCTTGGCCTGGCTGCAGCACGAACGTGCGACTGTCCGAACTGCCCTTCAGAACGATCGGCGGCAAATCGCTGCTGCTCGAGCGCTTGATCAGTACCGGCACCAACGCCAGGTTGCCCGGCGTTTCACGACTGCTGCCATAGGTGACGACCGCCATCGCCGAGGCACCCGGAGCGATCGCCGGCAAATGCCAACTGACCGCCACTGGCACGTTCTGGCCATTCGCGGATTTGCCGCGCTGGGCCTGTGCGGAAAACTGCTGGTCGAAGCCGCCATCGAGCGCCCCATTGTAAACGGCAAGTTTCGGTTGATCGCCGCCCTGGGCCGATGACTCGAAGTTCTGGACCATCACCCAATATTGGGTGGCCGTACTCGGAAATTCGCCGCGCAGCAGGCACTGTTCGATCGCAGTGTTGCCGGTGCCGCGACAAAGTTCCTCGTCAAGCGCTGGGCGGCCATCACCGTTCCGGTCAATGCCGACGAACAGATCCAGATCCTGGCTGGTGTTGGAACTGGTTTCGACGTAGATCACCGATCGTGTCGGATCGACGCCGGCAGGAACCTGCGGGCGACTCACCAGCCGCGTGAAGTTGCTGGCCGTGTTGTCATACGGTTCGGCTGGTGTGGGATCCTGACCCGCGCTGATCGGCAGAAAATCGAATGCCTTGAGTTCCGTGTCGCGCACCGTGACTTCATCGACCGAAGCAGCCGGCACAAAATTGAGGTTGCCCGTGCCGGAGCTACCGGCATTGTCGAGCGTCACGATCAGATTGTTGAATTGAACCGGCGCAAACACCGAGATCGGCAGTTCGGTGTCGGCAATCAACTGAGGTGACGTGGTGTTGGCGAGTTTGAAGACGCCCTCCAGCCAACCGGCCCCGGATGCCGGCGGTGTCACCGTGACGGTCACGGACGCCGATTGGCCTGCGGACAATTGCAGGGAATTGGGCTGCACCTGCACGATCCCCTGCGGCACCGTGGCCGTGGCCGTCCAGGTTCCTCCGACATTGGCCGTGAACGTTCGCGTGAAACTGCAGTTCGGCAAACATGCATTGCTGTGCAACGACGGCAGATTGAGCGTTTTCGGGTCACCGCCAGTTCCGGGATTCGCTGCCAGAAACTGGCTGCCGGTGACTCTTTGGTGCAGACCGGCTCGGACCGCCTTCGGAATCGTCAGCATGCCGTTGCCACCCTGGTAAAACGTTGCAGGGGTCACGCCATCGTCCCGAACCACGTTACGAGTCGCCGAAGTCAGCAGTGCCGAATACACCTGGTCGACGGTCCACGAGGGGTTGGCGGCCAGCATCAATGCTGCAGCACCGGCCACGTGTGGCGATGCCATTGAGGTACCGGTCAGCGAGCCAATGCTGTGGGCGGCAGGAATGAAGGCAGCCAGGATATCGCTCCCGGGCGCGGCGATATCCGGCTTGAGCACTCCGGCGTACGTCGTCACCGGCCCGACATTGCTGGACGTATTCAGAA
>JBEIPT010000599.1:0-1794 GCA_040376895.1 Lysobacteraceae bacterium
CGTCAGATCGGGCAGATCGATTGTCCAACAGGAACGCTCCTTGAAGTGCAATGTGATTCTAGGGGACCAAGTGGGTCGTTGCCGGGGGCTGGAAGTCACCTGGGCATGGTGACAAGTGTCGGCCGCCATGAAACATCGCGAATCCGGGATTGCCCATGCAAAAAAAAGCGGCTGCCGAAGCAGCCGCAAAGTGGTTCCCAGATCGTTGTTGAAAACTCAGAACTCGTAGCGCACCGAGAAACGAACCGAACGCGGTGCCTGGTAGTTCACGTCGTTCAGGAAGTTGAGCGAGACCGATTCGTCAGCGCGCAGCAGATCACCCTGCTCGGAGTACTCGGTCACGCGGTGGCTGTTCAACAGATTGAAGATATCCACCTGGAACGTCAGGCCCTGTGCATACTCAGGCTGGTAAGCAGCAGACAGGTCCAGTGTGTAGATCCAGGGCGTACGGCCGAAGTCGCCGCGATTGGTCAGTACCTGCGGGCCACCATCCGACGAGCGGCAATAGAAGCTTGAAGCACCGTAAAACGCCAGGGATCCGACATCGCCGCCATCCGGATCCAAACCGTCGAGCGGTACGAAGCCGTTGCAGTTCACCGGACGGCCGGATTGCACCAGCACGTTTCCGCCCAAACGCCATTCGTCTGTCAGGTTGTAGCTGCCGAATGCCTTGAGGGTGTGGCGACGGTCGTTCGGCAGGTTGCCGTAGGATCCGTCCTGGAACAACGGATGGTCGAAGTCTTGAGTCAGGCCGGCGTCGTCCTGTTCCAGCGTGGAGTTGACCGAACCTTCGATGTTGCCGTAGCTGTGGCCCCAGGTGTATGAGCCCTGGAAGAACCATGCATCGGTATTGGCTTCCCAGAACAGTTCGACGGCATTGTAACTGCGCTCGAAGTCCGGCAGGCCGAGGACCCCGGCAGGAATCGAGAAGCTCTGCAGGTCACCGTCACCTGTCACATCCAGTGCGATGTCGAGAGTGCGCCCTGGATTCAGAATGATGCAGGACGGAATGGTCGAGCCATCAAAATCGGCAAAGCCCTGATCCTGAACGAACTCGGTAATGGCGTCGTGCGAACAGAAGTCCTCGACACCGTTGCGAACTTCACGGCGGATGCCACGAATACCGGCGGTCCAGATATCCGTCAGCTGCAACTGAGCACCGATGATGAATTCGTCCTGATACATCGGTTCGAGGCTGTTGGACGCGACCGAAGCCGGGTTTGGCGGAGCCAGACTGCCGTTCACATTGGTTCCGCCGATCTGTGGGCCGAGTCCGATGGGTGCACCCGTGGTCGGGTCGATACCATTGATCGGGAAGAACTGCTCGGTCAAGACTTCCGCGCCGGAGGCACGGATGTTCGTGTTCGCCGCGATCGGGATGAAGTATCGGCCAGCATTGGCGAATACCTTCAACGTCGAGTCACCGCGCACGTCCCACGACATGCCAAGGCGTGGCGCAATCAGATCATTGGCTTCGACGAAGCTCACGTCATCGCCGTTCCGATTGTCGAACGTCTCCATTCGGAGACCGCCGTAGACCAGGAAGTTGTCGTTGATCTGCCAGGTGTCTTCGAGGTATGCCGCCGTGTTGTAGACGTCATACGAACTGCTCGAGGACTGGAAATTGCGAACACGCACGTATTCGAGCGTATTCGGCACCGTCACACCATTGACGCGGCCGCTGCGAGCGGTGAAGTAACGGTAATAAATGCCACCCGAATAGGTCGTGCCGGCGTGACCCGAGGTGAATTGCTCGTCGTCGTAGCCGAATCGGACAAGGTGGTCACCCAGCAA
>JBEIPT010000564.1:0-2049 GCA_040376895.1 Lysobacteraceae bacterium
AACAGTACGACCGCAACGCCCGGTGCCGAAGACAATGCATCCGGCTGTGCCGGTGTGCTCGAGTTGGCGCGGGTCGTGGTGCCACGCCAGCCCGGTAGAAGCGTGTTGTTCATGTGCTACGCCGGTGAGGAGCAAGGATTGCTGGGCAGCGCGGCGCACGTTCAATCCCTGATCGCGAGCAACCAACTCGCAAAAGTCCAGGCGGTCGTGACGATGGACATGATCGGCTACAGCGCGGATGCGCAGTTGGAGGCGCTCTATGAAAGCGAGCCCGAATTCCTGCCCTACATGCAACGATTCGGTGCGGCCGCCAGCACCTACGTCCCGCAGTTGAACGTCGTCTACAGCACGAATCCGTTCGGCTCCGACCACATGCCCTACCTCAATGCCGGAGTGCAGACGCTGCTGGCGATCGAGAATGACTGGGACATATACGGTCACTACCACAAGAGTACCGATACGCCGACCAACATGGGCCCGAACGCTCAGGCCATGGGCGGCGCTATCTTGAAAACCAATGCGGCAGTGCTGGCGGAACTTGTAGTCCTGCGTCCAACGTCGATCTTCAATGATGGCTTTGAGTAAGGTTCGAAAGAACCACCCATAACAATCCTTCTCCCGGGCAAACGGGAGAAGGTGGCCTCGAAGGGCGGATGAGGGCATTTTCCCGGTGATTGGAACAACCTCATCTGGTTCCGGCACAATGAACCATGCCCGAATTACCCGAAGTCGAAACCACTCGTCGCGGCATTGAGCCGCATGTACTCGGTCAACGCATCGAGTCGCTCATGCTGCGCCGGCCTGATCTGCGCTGGCCAATCCCCGCCCACCTGGTGCAAACCTTGCCGGGTCGGGAAATCTCTGCAGTCCGACGTCGAGCCAAATACCTGCTGATCGACACTGAACCCGGCTCGATGCTGATTCATCTCGGCATGTCCGGAAGTCTCCGTGTGCTGACGCCGGGTTTCGGCGCCGGCAAGCATGATCACTACGACCTCGCGCTCGGCAGCGGGCAGGTACTGCGCTACAACGATCCGCGTCGTTTCGGTTGTCTGCTGTGGCAGGCGGCTGATGAAACACATGAGTTGCTCGCGGCGCTGGGACCGGAGCCGCTGGGTGACACGTTCGATGGGGACTACCTCTACTCGCTGAGCCGCGGGCGATCGGCGCCGGTGAAGGCGTTCCTGATGGACCAATCGGTCGTTGTCGGTGTTGGCAATATCTACGTTGCCGAAGCGCTGTTCGAAGCAGGGATCCGCCCGACGCGTGCTGCCGGCAAGGTATCGCGGGCTGCCTATGGTGCCGTTGCCACGGCCATCCGCCGGATCCTCGCCTATGCCATCACGCGTGGCGGGACAACCTTGCGTGATTTCCTGAAGCCGGATGGCGAGCCGGGCTATTTCGAACAGGAGCTGTCGGTCTACGGACGCACAGACGAGCCCTGCCGCGTTTGCGGCAAACCCATCAGGCAGGTCGTCCAATCGAACCGATCGAGCTTTTTTTGCCCCAACTGCCAGAAGTGATCAGATCAAGCCGGCAGATCGAACAACAGGAACTCAGTGCCTTCGCGCACTTCAATCGACAAAATCGCTTCACCCATGACGGTGGCTCCATCGCCCGCTGACAACGGGGCCCCATTCGCCTGAATGTGACCGCGGATAACCTGCAACCAGTACCCGCGGGCCGGATCCAGGTTCTGTGTGAACGTCTGGCCGGCGTCAAACAACCCGCCATACAAACGCATCGACTGGCATACTTCGATTGCGCCGGTCTCACCGAACCCGGACGCCAGCAACGTCAGGCGGTTCTTTCGGGCCTCAAGCGGAAACGCGACTTGTGCATAACCCGGTTCGAGCCCAAGGCGATCCGGTTGTACCCAGATCTGCAGGAAGTGCACCGACTCGGTGTTGGAGCCATTGAACTCGCTGTGCTCGATTCCGGTACCAGCGCGCATGCGTTGAACGTCCCCCGGCCGGATCACCGACCCGGTGCCGAGGCTGTCGCGGTGCTCCAGCGCACCGGAGATCACGTAGCTGATGATCTCCATGT
>JBEIPT010000621.1:0-1533 GCA_040376895.1 Lysobacteraceae bacterium
AGCTGAACCCGAAGCGGTTGTTGTCGAGTTTCCAGATTTTGACGCGTCGGGACACCGGCCAGGTTGCATGAGTCAAGTCATGGGGACATTGGTCCGGTGTGTAGTTCAGATTGCCCGGCTCGCACAGACCATTGTTGTCGGGCTGGCCACCGCCGCCGCCACTGCCGATGTCGCCGAAACAGAAAAAGAAGACGCAGCCGCCCTCAACGGGCTGTTCCGACCACAACGCATACTCGCTCGGCCGCCATGCAGGATTGTCGCGCGGCAGATCGTCGTATTCGAACTCATAACGGTTGAAGCTCGACAACACCTCACCAAGTGGCAACACCGAAGCTTCAATCGGCGAGTACTCGTGCTCGCGCAACCACTCATGCGCAAAACTGGTGGTCTGGCTGTATCGCTGACGCGTGGTCTGCAGGATCCAGGTCACCTTGACCTCATCGGCACCTTCAACCACTTCCAGGGTCAGGTCCGGTTGCGGCACATTGGTCTGCTCAACGTGAAACCAACGCCCTGGCTCGCGTTCGACCAGGTGGAACCCATAGTCACGATTGGCGTCGTAGCTGAAGAACGACACCTCGGCACCCGAAGCCGACGGCTCCAGTTGGATACGGTCGCAGAATCGGTCTGCGGTCATGCCGGCTGCGCGTGCCAGTGGCAGGCACTCGGGCTCGTATCGGTTCATCTGCACGACGCGGTTGCGCCCCGGTGTACCCGTGGCGGTCAGTCGAAACTCGCGATCATGGCTGGCACCAAAATTGTCGGTGGCGCGGAACGTTCCGCCCAACACGGTACGTGAATCAAGTCTCTGGATGGCACTCGACATCAGGAATGACTCGCCGGATTCCGGATCGCGATCGGGATCAATCGGATCTGCGGCGAGTGCAACAGGGGACAACAGGACCAGCAAGGTGGTCGACAACATTTTCATCATCAGGATGCTCCGTGTGGGGAACAGCGATGATTCAATGCAGGCCATTTCTCCGCACCCGACATTCGTCAGGCGGGACTCCCTACTTCAGGCAGTGCTCAGTCGAGCTCGACGCCCGTCAACCGCTTCAACGCTTCGAGGTATTTGCCGCGTGTGGCTTCAATCACTCCAGCGGGAATTCTCGGGCCCGGCGCAGTCTTGTTCCAGTCGAGTGTTTCCAGATAGTCGCGCACGAACTGTTTGTCGTAACTCGGCGGACTGATGCCCACCTTGTAGGTATCGGCAGGCCAGTAACGCGAGGAGTCGGGCGTGAGCATTTCGTCCATGACCAGAAGTTTTCCGTCCTGATCCAGACCAAACTCCAGCTTCGTGTCGGCGATGATCACGCCGTGTTCGGCCGCATGATGTTGTGCAAACCGATAGATCGCGAGCGTCGCTTCGCGGACCTGCTCAGCCAGATGCGCCCCGATCGTGTCGACCAGCTGATCGAAGCCGATATTCTCGTCGTGATCACCGACTTTGGCCTTCGTCGACGGCGTGAAGATGGGCTCGTCCAGTTGTTCGGCCAGACGCAGGCCCGATTTCAGCTTGATGCCGCCGAC
>JBEIPT010000566.1:0-2034 GCA_040376895.1 Lysobacteraceae bacterium
CTATGCCGTGATCGCCGAACATGATCAGGGGATGAGCCAGCATGATGCGCTCGTGGATGCCTGTCGCAAACGCGCGCGACCGGTGCTGATGACCTCGATTGCAATGACCGCCGGCATGTTGCCGATCGCCTTCGGCTTGGGCGCGGACGCCAGTTTCCGACAACCGATGGCCATTGCCGTGATCGGCGGACTGGCCACGTCGACATTGCTGAGCCTGATCGTCATTCCCGCCGCCTATGGCGTGATCGACAACCTCGGCAAGCGGTTCGGACTGCAGTCGCATCGCAGTGGCAGCGAGGCATGAGATCATCGCCACGCACACCGAGGACCCAATGATTCGACCAACCCGCTATCTGCTGCTCTTGTGTTTTTTGCTGCCCTGGACGGCTGCCTGCGATCGCTTGCAGTTTGGCCAGCGAATTCCCGATTCGGACATTCTCGCGGTCGATGACCTGCGCGGCACCGATCCCGCGGCAGCAGCCGAAAAACTCGAAAAGATGCTTGCCGACAAACCGCGCGATCCGTTGGGATGGACGATTCTGGGCCACATCCGCGAGGATCTGGACGAGGATGGCGCTGCCGATCGGGCGTATCGGAAGGCCCTCAACATCAACCCCAGACAGGTTGAGGCGCTGACCGGCCAAGGCATCCTCGCCCGCAAGACCGGCAATTACAAGAAGGCGATGGACTACTATCGCAAGGCCGTCGAAATTGCCCCCGATTATGCTCAGGCCTATTCGAGCATGACGACGATTGCGCTGAAGCTCGAGCAGGATCAGGAAGCAGTGCGTTATGCGCGCAAAGGCTACGAACTGGATCCGTCCGATCCGGTCATCGTCGCCAATCTTGCCATCGCACTCCACTACGCCGGCGATTTTGAAGAACGGGATCGGATGGCCGCAAAAGCTCAACAGATGGGTTACGGCAAGATGGACGTTCTGAAAGCACTGTTTGATGGCGATTGGACCATTCGTGACTGACCTTCGACCCCCGTTTGATTTGGGCCACCATCAATGAGCAGCCACGAACCGGATCGGCCGGACCCGTTGGAGCAAGCGATCGACCGGATCGGTGAGGCCCGCGACGAAGCAAAAGCGCTGGCTCCGCTGGTGGAGCAAGCCGAGCGGGTGTCGCATTGGCGCACCCTTCAGCGGTTCTGGCCTTTGCTGCTGCTGGCCGTACTGGCGACGTTGCTGGTATCCAGTGGGGTCGTGAAGGAACTGAGCCTGGAGAATCTGCAGAACCGGCATGGGGAATTGTCGGCGCTGGCGACCCACTATCCGCTGCTGATCCGCCTCGCTGTGTTTTTCACGATCGTCACGTTGATCGTGACCAGCCTGCCCGGCTCGCCACTGCTGGCCATTGTCGGCGGCTTGCTGTTCGGCATTGGCGAAGGTGCGTTCTGGTCGGTAGCGGGTGACACCACAGGTGCGCTGATCCTGTTCTGGCTCACGCGCCGGTCGCTCGGGCAAGGTGCACCTGGAAGTCCGGGCGCGCTGATCGGCAAACTCAAGGCAGGTTTCCTCGCGCATCCCACCAGCTTTTGCCTGTTCCTGAGAATCGTGCCGGTATTCCCGTTTTCGCCGGTCAGCATCGCGCTTG
Organism: Lysobacteraceae bacterium; assembly: GCA_040376895.1. Classification (GTDB taxonomy): domain Bacteria; phylum Pseudomonadota; class Gammaproteobacteria; order Xanthomonadales; family Ahniellaceae; genus Ahniella. The sequence continues at coordinate 1,603 of JBEIPT010000566.1, forward strand.
CATGGCTTGGCTGTCGTTGGCGCACCTTCGCATGGACCACGGCACTCGGTGTCGCGCCCAGCGCGCTGGTGTATGCCGCGATCGGTGACGGGTTCGAGGCTGCACTGAAGGAACACCGCGCACTCAGCATGGACATGCTTTCCGAACCCCGTTTCCTGCTGCCGATGATCGGCATGGGCGTGCTGGCCTTGTTGCCGGTCTTGATGGGTCTGAGGCGCAAGCCCGACAAGCCGTGAAAGCACGTCGCCTGTTTGCCGGTCAACGTCCGAAGAGACAATTCCTCCATGCGCCGAAGCCTTCTTGTTGCCTGTCCCCTGTTCTTCACCTTGCCCGCCGCACAGGCCGAAGGTGAGCTGCTGGTTTTCGGCCACGCCGCCGTGTCGGGATCCAGCCATCCCGACACTCAAAGTTGGCGAAGAAGTGGTGCCGGTC
>JBEIPT010000273.1:0-5309 GCA_040376895.1 Lysobacteraceae bacterium
GCGCCAGCAGTTCCCGGCAATATCTTCTTGAGGGCGTTCGAATCAGGCAGACGGGATTGGATCGCTGCGGCGTTCGGTTCCGACATGGTTTCTATTACACAACACCGCCACTCGGCACAGTCACGTTCAGCCTGCGCAACAGCCAGTTGAGCGGTCGCATTGGTGCCTGTATCAGCGGCGCCACGGGCGCATGGAACGTCAACCTAATCGGCAATCGGTTCAGGGCTACAACCGCCTTGGCCTCAGGCTTCGAAGTCACACCCGAACGCGCCGGCTTTGCCCGCGGCCAGATCCGCATCACCAACAACACCATCGAGGCCGATGCTTCGGGAAACCTGGTCGCCGGCCTGCTGATCACAACCCATGCCAGTGACGGGCCCCTGAAACTCGCCGACCAGGTGTTGGTGCGGAATAACCTGTTTCGCGGCATCAGTTCCCCGGGCGGAGGCAGTGCCATCGCGATCGAACCCTACGACGAGACTTTCCTGATCACCAACAACACCGTCATCGACAGCAACTTCGCGCTTGCTCTGGCGGCCGATCCCGGATTCGACGGCATCGGCACCATTCGCATCGCGAACAACATCCTGTACCGCAACGAAACTTTGTCGATCATCAGCCCGGAACTATCGGGGATCGTTTCGGTGGACCACAATCTCATCTACGGTACGACCCAGGCGCTGCGCGGCGATCTGCCTGCGAGTACGGCCGGAGAACTCAATGTGGATCCTGAGTTTCTCGCGCGGAATGACCCCCGGCCGCGCGTGGGATCACCGGCGATTGATGCCGGCAGCAATGCCCTCGTCGCCACGGATGACGTGGATCTCGATGGCAACAGCCGCCGCGCAGGCGCAGGCGTGGACCTGGGCGCCTTCGAGTCCACCGCCACGATGAGCACACGTCATCAGGCCGACGCCGGCAACACGTTTTCGAACTACACCTGGATCGGGTCTGCGCTCGGTGTACCGGCTCCTTCTCAACGCCTGTTCATCACGCCCATGGCAACACCCGGACTGCCACTACAGGAAAGCTCGCGCGGTAACGCGGGCCTGTTTTTCCTCGACTCGGAACAGGGCTGGTCGCCCTATTGGGAGCACCTGGCCGCGATGGAGTCAGGCGCAGGATTCGCAGTCAGTCGCATGGACGACCTCAGCTTCCGGCATCTGACCAGCACCGGCAACATCGTGAACGGTTTTCAGACCTCGATCGATCATCCGCTGCTGAACAACAATCCGTTCGCGATCGCGATCATCACTCATCACTACAACGGTGACCTGCCGTTTGATTCGTATCACGATCATCCGGTCGCGCTGATCTATCGAAGTGACCTGGGTCGCTGGGTGATCGAGAACCAGGACGCCGCACCGATGGCGTTGGGTATTGGATTCAACGTCTGGGTGGCGCCGACGTTTTCGCCCAATGCGACCATTGTCACCGCTGCCGGTGATGGTCGCGTACCGATCCGGCATCCACGATTGGATGGTAATGCCTGTGCGTTGGCACAAGGCACCCGCCGTTTGCCGAACCCAAGTTCACCATTCAATCCGATGCGCTACGTGCTCGACTACGTGACGGTGCCGAGTTCCACACTGGCCGGTTATTGGTCACTGCTGAGCCGTGGCAACGGCAGCGAACCGCCCGGCTTTCCGCTTGCTGCTTTCCCGGATGGGACGCAGTTCAATGTGCTGATCGATGGCCGCAACTCGGGTCAATGCAGCGGCCCTGCGCGCGAACCTCTGATTCGCTGGGCGAGCGCCGGCGTTTGTGCGGTGGCCGAAGGTCAGTCGGGAACCAGTACCTGCATGTTGCGCGTCGACCTCAGCGAATCAAGTGCTGAACCGGTCCTGTTGCTGACCGCCACCGAACCCGGCACTGCCCAGTCCGATATCGACTACGTCTTCGACCCCGGAACGATCCGCACCATTCCTGCCGGCTCCACGCATCTGGATATTCCCGTACAAATCATCTCTGATACACAGATCGAACCGGACGAGACCTTCTCCCTGCGTGTCACGGTGTTGTCGGGTGCGGCCAACCTGCTGCCAAACGGGACGATCATCATCACCAACGACGATTCCCAGGTGACCGACGCCCTGTTCCGTGACGGTTTCGAGTAAGCGCTGCGACTGCACAACGCTGACGCAAAACGTCTTTCAGGTGACCCGTGACAGCATGCCGCGCAACCCAAGCCCACGGGCATATCGCGTCCCGACATCGATCCACATCAGAAACGCCGCTTCCCGAAGGAGTCGGCCGGCACCGAGTGTGGCCAACCGCCGATCGTCTTCGGCGGCGACAACCTCATGATCCAGACCCAGATTGCGGGCAAGCAGCGCGCAACGTGCCAGGTGATAACGGTTGCTGAGCAGAATCGCGCGAGCATGACCTCGCTGCTGCAGCAGTTCGCGCGCGTGGCGCAGGTTCTGCAAGGTATCGATGCTCTGGTCCTCAAGCGCCACGTCGAGGGCAGGCGGCAATCCGCGTTCGCTCAGGCGCTCGAACATGAATCGGGCTTCACTGCGGTCGTGGCCGGTATGGCCGCCAAGCAGGTACAGCGCGTCCGGCGAAATTTCCGTGGTGATCAGGGCATGGGCCCGATCCAGCCGAAGTTCGAGATCGGCATCAGCCGAGCCCTGCACCAGTCGTTTGCCGAACACCAGCAGACTGCCGGATTGAGTCGGTTTCGTTTTGGCCCGGGCGGCTGTATGCCAAACCTTGTGCAGATAGAGGCCATAAAGGAGCCCGCAAGTACACGTCAACGCAGCCAGTGTGACCAGACCCGAGTGCAAGGCATCACGATCACGCCACAAGGGATTCGGTTGTCGCATCGTCGTTGCCTGCAACGCCCCGATCAGCCTGAAGTGAGTGCGCGAATCAGCTTGTCCCAGTCTTCCCGGGTCTTTCCATCGGTTTCGCGCAACTCTGCAATCAACCGGCAGGCATGCAACACCGTGGTGTGGTCCCGACCGCCGAACGCATCGCCGATTTCCGGCAACGAATGGGTCGTGAGTTCCTTGGTCAGCGCCATGGCCATCTGTCGCGCGCGGGCCAGATGGCGCGTCCGGCGTTTCGACAACAGGTCCGCCACACGCAACTGCGAATAATCGGCCACCATTTTCTGGATGTTGGGGATACTCAGCGCACGTTCCTGCACGGTCAGCAGGTCGCGTAGTGCTTCCTGCGCAAACTCGATCGTCACCAGGCGACCCGTGAAGTGCGCACGTGCCGACAAGGTGTTGAGCGCGCCTTCCAGATCGCGCACATGCGAACGCATGCGCCGGGCAATCATGAACGCCACTTCCTCGCTGAGCTTGAGCCCCTTCTGTTCCGCCTTGCGCAGCAGGATGGCAGCGCGCGTCTCGAAGTCGGGTGGTTCAATCGCGACCGGCAAGCCCCAGCCCAGGCGGGAGGTCAGGCGCGGCTCCATGTTCTCGACTTCTTTCGGGTACCGGTCGCAGGTCAGGATGATCTGCTGGTTGGACTCGAACAACGCGTTGAACGTGTGGAAGAACTCTTCCTGCGTTCGATCCTTGCCGGCGAAAAACTGGATGTCGTCGATCAGCAGTGCATCGACATTGCGATAACGCGACTTGAAGTCGTCCATGTTCTTGGCATTGAGCGCCTTGATCATGTCGCTGAAGAATTGCTCGGAACGTTGGTACAGCACCCGGAAACCCGGACGATTGCGACGCATCAGGTTGCCGGCCGCATACATCAGGTGCGTTTTGCCCAGGCCGGTGCCGCCATAAAGCAGCAGCGGGTTGGATTCCCGTCGGCCCGGATTCATCGCCACCTGAAACGCAGCGGCATGACCCAGTTGGTTCGACTTGCCTTCGACGAAGTTGTCGAAGGTGTAATGGCTGTCGAGATTACTCTCGAAGTCGTCGTGAACCACGGGCGCCGGTTCGGCGCGACCATTCGCGCGCGGCGGTGGCGCTGGCTTCGGCTTGTTCAGCGAGCCGACTTCCAGGCGCACGTCGAGCGGGCCTTCGGCCAGGAAACCGCCGATCTCCTGAATACGCTCGAGAAAACGTTCGCGGACGCTCTCCAGCACGAACGCATTCGGCGCCAACAGGCGCAGCACGCCGGGCTCCTCGCGAACTTGCAGGGGCTTCAACCAGGTCAGGATGTCTTGTTCACTGAACTCCGCGTCCAGGCGCGAAAGACAGCGGTCCCACAGATTTTGCATGAAGGCTTCCAGACGCAGCGAACCCGCAGCCGACAAAATGATCGCGGGTGGGTCAGTTTATCAGAGCGCGCCGCCGGCAGCCGTGGCGATTTATAACTGCGCGCAAGTCATTGATTCGGGAACGACCGAGGCCCGAGGCCCGACTCCGGCCATCACGCCATGCCGCCATTCACGCCGATGATCTGGCCATTGATGTACGAAGCGGCGTCGCTGGCCAGAAACCGCACCAGGGCAGACACTTCTTCCGGCCGCCCGGCGCGCTGAGCCGGAATCACCTGCTTGATCTGCTCGGGCGTAAAACTGCCCTCGCTCATCCGACCTTCGATCAGACCCGGCGCCACCACGTTGACCGTGATGCCGCGCGAACCCATTTCGCGGGCGAGCGACAAACAGGCACCATGCAAACCCGCCTTGGCGGCTGCGTAATTGGTCTGGCCGCGATTGCCGATCTGTGCGGCGACCGAGGAAATGGCGATCACCCGCCCGAAACGCGTACGGGCCATCGGCAACAGCGTGGGCTGAGTGACGTGAAAGAATCCGTGCAGGGAGACATCGATGACACGCTGCCACTGGGTACGGCTCATCCCCGCCATCGGCGCATCGTCATGGATCCCCGCGTTGTGCACCACCACCTGGATCGGCCCGACCTCCAGCAGCGCGGCGAGCGCACTGCCGGTGGCATCACCGTCGGCTAGGTCAAAGCAGACCACCTCGCCCTGCCCGCCCGATTCGCGGATGCGATCGAGCACGGCCTGGGCCCGCGCCGGCTGGCTGTTGGCGTGGACGAGCACGTAATGCCCGTCCGCCGCCAGGGCCTGGCAGATCGCGGCGCCAATGTCACCGGATCCGCCGGTGACGAGGGCGCGCCTTGAACTCACAGGTTTTCGAGCACGTGTTCGGCCGTGGACACGCGGAACTCACCCGGCGCTTCCACGAACAGGTGCGACACCACGCCATTCTTCGCGACGAGCGCAAAACGCTTCGCGCGCATGCCCATGCCGAACGCGGTGGCGTCCAGCTCGAGACCGATGGACTTGGTGAACGCGCCATTGCCGTCCGCCAGCATCATGATTTCGGCCGGGGCATTCTGGTGCTTGGCCCATGCTTCCATCACGAACGC
>JBEIPT010000086.1:0-11297 GCA_040376895.1 Lysobacteraceae bacterium
CGCAGCCCGCCGAACACCAGCGGCTTGCCGTCCGACTGCACGAGCGCGCCTTCAACCGCCCACGCTTCAGTCTGCGCAATCAGACTACCCGGCAGCGCGGTACGGATCTGACCGCTGCCGCCCGCACCAAAACCAGGGTCGGGATTGCCGTTGGCCAGACTGCGGCTGATATAGAGCTGCCGGCGATCGGCCGTGTCGTCACCAAACATCCAGCGGGCGCCAAAAGGCGAACGCGCCAGCGCGCGCAACTGCACACTGTCGGACTCGAGGAAGCCGACGATCGTCCGGCCATTGGTACCGTAACTGGTGTCGAGCTCGCCGTCGGCGTATGCCGGCAGGCTGGCGCAACCCAGCCAGACGGTGCCGGCGGCAAGGATGGCGGTGCGCAAAGGGGAAAACATGGGGTGGCTCCTGGGGATGTCTGTAGGTCGGTTAATCCGACATACGCACAAACTCCCGGCCGGAGATCACGACCCCATTTCCGCAACCTTCAACAAGGTCAGCCTGGCCGGCCTTTTGTCTGCCGAGTCAGGCAATCTTTCACCTCATTACATCACTCAATACGCGCGACCCATCAGCAATTGATAGACCGCACGCAAGCCGAGCGCTTCACCACCCCGCGGACGCCCCGGACGATCGGCGTCGTTCCACGCGTAGGTGTCGAGGTGCAGCCACGGCAGGGTGTCGGGCACAAAGCGCTTGAGGTACAGCGCGGCCGTGATACACCCAGCATGGCGACTGGCGCCGGCATTGGCGAAGTCGGCGAAACTGGACGCGAGCATGTCCTGATACGGCGCCCACAGCGGCATGGGCCACAGCGGGTCCTGCACGGCGTGCGAGATCTTCACCAGCGCATCGCGCAACTGGTCGCGATTGCTGAACACGGGCGGCAGGTCGGGACCCAGGGCCACACGTGCCGCGCCCGTCAACGTGGCGAAGTCGACCATCAGGTCAGGTTTGTGTTCGGCGGCATAGGTCATCGCGTCACACAGAACGACCCGGCCTTCGGCATCGGTGTTGTCGATCTCGACGGTTTGGCCCGATCGCGTGCGGATCACGTCACCCGGACGATAGGCATTGCCGCTGATCGCGTTGTCGACCGCCGATACCAGCAAGCGCATGTGCCAGGGCAAATTGCGGCTCATGATCAACTCGGCCAACGCCAGCGCATGCGCGGCGCCGCCCATGTCCTTCTTCATCCAGCGCATGCCGTCGGACGCCTTGATGTCGAGGCCGCCGGTATCGAAACACACACCCTTGCCGAGCAAGGCCAGTTTCGGATGCCGTTCGTCGCCCCAGACCAGTTCGATGAGTCGCGGCGCACGCGGACTCGCGCGTCCGACCGCATGAATCGCCGGGAAGTTTTCCGTCAGCAGTTCATCGCCGACAATCGCGCGGACCTTGGCACCGAACCGCTCGCCGATCGCACGCGCGTGGGCCTCCAGCTCCGCCGGGCCACAATCTTCGGGCGCGGTGTTGACGAGATCACGCGTGGTCGCCACCGCCTGGGCGATCGCTTGAATCTCGGCATCATCCACCCCTTCGAGTCGCGCCGGTTCACGACGCGCCTTGCGATATCGCGTGAACTGGTAACTGCCGATCTGCCAGCCGAGCGCGTGCAACCTGGGATCGAGGCGTTCACCCCGCGAGTCCAGCACGTAGCTGCCCGACGGCAACATCATCGGTGCATGCGCCAGGGCATACAGGTCGGCAGGATTCGTGATGCCGGCGAGCACGGCCTCAATGCCGCCTTCGGCATTTGGCAGGAAACAGAACGTGCACGGAATCGCACGGAACCCGCAACCGGCGACAAACTGTCGGTGCATCGGCGAGATGGTTTCCAGGAATGCCGGAAGACCGGACATCGTGAGAGGAATCAGGGCAATGGCAGTCATGAGCGTTCCTGTGCTGCGCGAGCAGTGAGATATGAACAGAACTCGCCGAGATCGGCGACTTCCAGATGGGGTCGGTCGGCATGGGGCCAGGGTTTGCCGTCCCGGTTGAGCCACACGGCAAACATGCCGGCTTCGAGGGCTCCGAGCACATCCATGACCGGATCATCACCGACATGGGCAATTTCGGCGTGGGCAAATCCCAGTGCTTCGGCCGCCACATCGAAGATCGCCTTGTGCGGTTTGGCATGGCCCACTTCACGCGCGCCGATCCGCGCGACAAAGTGTTGATCGAGTCCAATCCGGACCAGATCGGCATTGCCGTTCGTGACGCTGGCCAAGGGATAACGTTCGCCTAGCCAGAGCAGCGCCGGCAAGGCATCGTCGTACAGCGTCACATCGTTGCGGGCGTCATAGAACGCATGGAACGCCCCTTCGACCAAGGTGTCGGCGTCGGGCTCCAGTTCGAGAATGTGGCGCAGCGTGATCTTGCGTTGTGCGGTGAAATCGTGCGCGAGCTCCGGATGTGCTTCGGCGATTTCGTCGCGCAGCGCACGCAATCGTTCAATCCCCCATCGTCCATGGACCGTTGGAGCGTTGACGCGAAGAAAGTCGTCGAGTGCCGCTTCGGCACGCTGGATGCTCGGCCAGATCGGCCACAGCGTGTCATCCAGATCGAGTGTGATGCCACGGATGCCGGGTGCACTCATTGTCCGGGCACTCCCTCGACGCCAGGCTTGAAACGATAGATGAAATACGGCGCCTGACTGTTCATGTGCGCCTTGGTGCGCAACATCTGGTCCGGGATCGCACTGTCGGCCAGATACAGCCAGCCATCCGGGCCAAATGAAAATCCATCGGCCCAGCGGATACGCGGGGATTGGATCAGCGTGTCGAGCGCCCCATCCACATTCAACCGCATCACCGCGCCGTGTTCGACATCGGTGATGTAGACATTACCCTCGATGTCGGTCGTGAGCCCATCACTGAGTGGCTTGCGTCCCACTTCCTGCACTGCTTTCGTGAGTGCCGGGCTGTCTTCCGACGCGGCCATCAGGTCCAGTCGATTGATGCGGTAGAGATAGGCATGATTCATCGCGCCGAAATACAGCCAGGCGTCGTCACGCGACAGCGTGATGCCGTCGATGCCGGCCTTCAATGCGGCAAGACCACCGAAGAATGTCATCGTCTTCGTTGGCGTGCGGATCAGATAGTCCTGTGCCTGCATCGACGGATCGTTTTCCAGCAATCGCTTCGTAATGCCGCTGGCGATGTCATGGACCAGAATCGCCGGCGTTTTCGCCCAGAACGCCACATCGGCAATGAACACCGTGGTGCCCTGCGCGTCGACGGCGAAGTCCTGCAGGAACGAGCCCTTTGGTGCCATCGTGCTGGAGAAACGATACTCGTGAGCCAGCGTGCCGTCGGCAAGATTCCATGCGGTGAGCCGCGCGGTACCGAACCCATGGCTGCCGTGATCGATGACCCACAGCCGGTTTTGCCGGTCGATGCGCAGACCGAGGGGCGTTTCGAAATGTTCTGCCTGCAGACTGGATGCCGGAAACGGTCGGATCTTGCCCGCTTCCGACACGAACAGTTTGTCGCTTTCGGGTCGCGACTCCGGATGAACCGTAAAGAACACGCGCCCATCCGGGTCCACCGCTACGTTGCCAATGGGCTGGTCAAACTGCACCGCCACTTCCAACGCCGATTCCGGCAACAAGGCCGGACCTGTCAGGTCGGGATAGGGTTCGCCGCCGCCATGACGGACCCGCACGACCACGGCCAACACCAACACGGCCAGCAGCAGGGAAATCAGCGCTCGTTTCAGCCAACGGGGCATGGTGCCTCTCTAAACCGCTAGTTTAGTCGCTAAGCCTGCGAAAACTGTGAATGCCAGGAGCCCAGGCAACGACCAGTTCAAACCTTCTTCGCCGCCCATTCCCCGAGCTTCACGCGATCGATCTTGGCATTGTGCCGGATGTCGACCGGAAAGCCGGAATGCGGGAAGAAGTGGCGGATCGGCGAAGTCACGGCGAATCGTGCACCGATCGCACGCAGCTCGTCCTTGATGCGCGGCCACTGCTGTTTCGGCACATGCGGGATGAGCTCCACGCACACCGCCGGTGTTCGGAAGCCGTTGATCTGCACGCCCACGAGAGCCGTACGTTTGACTTTCGGGTGCTGGTTGAACACGCCGTCGACCTGTTCCGGGTAGAACACGCCGTTGCCGGTTTCAATGCGATGCAGCGATCGCCCGACGTACCAGAGCCGACCTTGATTGTCGAAGTAACCGAGGTCGCCCATGCGATGCCAGAGCTTTTCGCCCTCGACGATCTTGGACTTTCGCGTGGCTTCGGCCCGACGGAAATACGAATGGGTGGTGGTCGGCCCGAGTACGACAATTTCGCCGATCTGGCCAGGCTGGACCTCGTTCTGTGTCGAGATCGTCGACACGGTCGCGTCACTGGCACGCAGGATCCTAACCCTATTGGCGGCGATGGGTTTGCCCACGCAGATGCCGGCACCTTCGCGCGTCCGTTCGGCGACATCCAGAATTTCGCGGCCTTCGATCGCACACACCGGCAGACATTCGGTCGCACCGTAGGGCGTGAAGATCTTCGCGTCCTCCGGCAACATGCGATACAGCCGCGCTACGACTTCGGGCGGTACCGGGGCGCCTGCGGAAATCACGCGCTTGAGTGTTCGCAGCTTCACGCCGGTCTGTTCGCCATAACGAGCCAGACGGTCGACCAGCGCAGGTGAGCCAAACAGGCTGGTCACGCCGAATTGATTGATGGCCTGCACCAGGCGTTCGGCATTGACCTCGGCCGGCCTCGTCGGGTCCATGTCCGGGATGATGCTGGTCATGCCCAACGCCGGATCGAACAGCGCAAATGGCGGGAACGTCGGCAAGTCGATTTCACCGGGCGCGATACCAAAAGCGGCACGGATCATCACCACTTGCGCGAGGAAATGCCGGTGCAGGTACTCGACACCCTTGGGAACGCCAGTGGCGCCGGACGTGAACAGGATTGCCGCCAGCTCGTTCTGCTCGGTCTCGGCAATCGGCAAGTCGGACGAGTTGGCGCCCAGCGCCCGAACCTGGTCGTAGGTCTTGCCACCCCACAACCAACGGCGGCCGACGGTGATGTTGATGCGCACACTCTGCTCGGCCCAGCCGAACAATCGACGCGCGAGATGGGCCAACGGGATACCGATGAATGCTTCCGGGGCCGATTCAGCGAGGCACTCCTTCAACGCCCGGCGGTCGATACCCGGGTCGATCAGCACCGGCACGGCACCCAGCTTGAACAGCGCGAACATCAGCACGAACAGTTCGATCGACGGACGCACCATCAGCGCCGTGCGCATGCCACGTTTGATCCCGGTGGCCTTGAGGCCACCGGCAATACGGTTCGTTTCGGATTCGAGTTCGGCGTAACTCAGGCTGAGATACTCGATCGGGCCCCGACCACCGAACCGTTTCGGGCAATGGATGGCGATCCGCTCCGGCGATTCTTTCGCGCGACGCTTCAGCACCGCAGCGATGTTGCACAGCTCCGTCATGGCCGCATTGTCTCAGTGTTGACGCGGCCTTGGCGAGCGGTGCTGCCATGATTCGCACGGACAGGCATTTTGGCAGGCACGGCGTGCGTCATTGGCGAGCAGGGCGTCATCATCACCATTTTTTCTGTCGTGAGCGGTGCGGTCCGTGTCCAAGAGGACCGGGCTAGAATCCGGACCTTACGCAATTTGGCTCAACCATTCCACCCATTGACAAGGCCAGGCAAGATGAGCAGCAGCAAAACAACCAAGGGGACACCGTCCCAGATCAGTCGCGAAGAGGCCGAAAGTGCCGTTCGCACCTTGCTTGCCTATGCCGGCGAAGACCCCGGCCGGGAAGGCCTGCTGGATACGCCCCGACGGGTCGTTGAGGCCTATTCGGACTGGTTCCGGGGTTATAACGAGGACCCGGAGGCCTACATGGCCCGGACGTTCGAGGAAGTTGCCGGGTATGACGAGATGATCGTGTTGCGTGACATCGAGTTCGAGAGCCACTGCGAGCACCATATGGCGCCGATCATCGGCAAGGCGCATGTCGGTTATGTGCCGAACGGCAAAGTGGTCGGCATCTCCAAGCTCGCCCGCGTCGTCGAGGCTTATGCCCGGCGGTTCCAGGTCCAGGAGAAAATGACCGCCCAGATCGCCCAATGTATCCAGTCGGTGCTCAAGCCGATCGGTGTGGGTGTGGTCGTCGAAGGTGCTCACGAGTGCATGACCACCCGCGGCATCCACAAGCGCGGCGTCAGCATGGTCACCTCGAAGATGCTCGGTTCGTTCCATGACGACGCCCGCACGCGCGCCGAGTTCCTGGCATTCATCGACGTCGGTTCCGGTCGTTGAGTTCGACGTCCACCGCAACACATCCGCTGGCCCGGTTGTTCGGCTTCGCCCGCCCGTACCGGGCGAAAGCCGTGTGGGCGACAGTGTTTTCGGTTCTGAACAAGTTTTTCGACGTTTTGCCCGAGCTGCTGATCGGCGTGGCCGTCGATGTGGTCGTCAATCAGCGCGACTCGTTCGTGGCTCGCCTCGGCATCCCCGACCCGACCCACCAACTACTGGCACTGACCGCCCTCACGGCGGTCATCTGGATCCTGGAGTCGCTGTTCGAATATCTCTACGCCTTGAGATGGCGAGGATTGGCACAGGACCTTCAGCACGAACTGCGGCAATCGGCGTATGCCCATGTCCAAGGCATGGCGCCCGATTTTGTTCATCGTGAGCGCTCCGGTCGCCTGCTGGCGCTGTTGAACGAGGACATCAATCAGGTCGAGCGGTTCATGAATACGGGCGCGAACGACCTGATCCAGGTGTTCTGCTCGTCGCTGATGGTCGGTGCGGTGTTCTTTGTGCTGACGCAGGAACTGGCGGCCCTGGCGATGTTGCCGATCCCGCTGATCCTGATCGGCGCATTCTGGTTCCAGAAGCGGCTGTTCCCGCGTTATTCGGCTGCGCGCGAAGCGGCAGCAACGGTCTCGAACCGCCTGAACAACAATCTCGCCGGCATGGCGACCATCCAGGCCTATACCGCCGAAACATTCGAGAGTGAACATGTGCGGGCAGCCTCCGACACGTTCCGCGACCGGAATGCTAGAGCGATCCGCTTTTCAGCTGCGATCACACCCGTCATTCGCATGGCGATTCTGGCCGGCTTCGCCGCGACCTTGCTGTATGGCGGCATGTTGGCGCTGGACGGCCGTCTCGGTGTCGGTTCCTACTCGGCATTGGTCTACCTCACGCAGCGCCTGCTGTGGCCGCTGACCCGGCTCGCCGAAATGACCGATCTATACCAACGCAGCATGGCCTCGGTGCAGCGGGTCATGGACCTGCTCGATACCCCTTTGCCGGAACGAGGTTCGGACCTTCCCGCCCAGCCGATTGTCGGCGCGGTGCAGTTCGAATCCCTGCACTTTGCGTACGAGGCAGGCCAACCGGTGCTGGATGGTGTCTCGTTCCAGCTTCCGGCCGGAAAGACGGTCGCCCTGGTCGGTGGCACCGGTAGCGGGAAAAGTACGCTGGTGCGCTTGCTGCTGGGTTTCCATCAGCCCGGACAGGGCCGAATCCTGTTCGATGGCAAGGACATCCGCAGCCTCGATCCGCAGGCGCTGCGCAAACAGATCGCCTATGTCGCGCAGGACCCGTTTCTGACCGACGCCAGCATTGCCGACAATATCGCCTACGGTGATGCGGCTCCGGATCGCGCCGCCATTGAGGCGGCAGCACGCGCCGCCGAGGCGCACGAGTTCATTGCCGCCCTGCCGCAAGGCTACGACGCGCCGGTTGGCGAGCGTGGTGCCAGCCTGTCGGGTGGTCAACGGCAACGCATCGCCCTCGCCCGCGCCTTGTACCGGGGCAGCCCGGTCCTGGTGCTGGACGAAGCCACGTCGGCCGTCGACAACGAAACCGAGGCAGCCATCCAGCGATCCCTGGCCAAGTTGCATTCAGCGCGCACGATGCTGGTGATCGCGCACCGCTTATCGACGGTACGGCACGCCGACTGTATCCACGTGCTGGAAGCCGGGCGCATCATCGAGTCGGGACAACATGGCGAACTGCTGGCGCGTGAAGGCGCTTATGCGGCACTCTGGCGCCTGCAGACCGGAGAATCCGTCGATGGGCACGAAGGCACGGACTGACTGGGCGAATCTGAACGACCACAGTGGCTCTGGCGCGCCGCACTCGCTGCGCAGGCGGCTGGCCATGACGGCACTCGCCATCGCAATCGTCCAGTTGTTCTATTGGTTTGGCCTGCACAATTGGCTGTTCAGCGCCGGCGAACGCCCACAAACGCTGCCGACGCGTGATTTTGCGGTGGCAGCCATACCTGCGCCGACCCTCACTGCGCTCAAGGAAGCCGACTTCAAACCGGGGACCTTGCCTCATTCGGAATGTTGCGACACGGGTTACCGCGCACTTCGTTTCTACGTGGATCTGCCCGAGGTTCCGGCACAGGGATTGGATGTCATCCCACTGATGGGCAATGACAACCTGATGATCGTTCTGAACGGCCTGATTCTGAGACTGGACGGCCGGATCGAACTCGACCGAATCACGTATCACGGCAACAACCGATCGATCACTCTGGCCCCGGCAGGTACGCTGCGCCAAGGTGAAAACGAATTCGTTTTTGTGGTCGCACGAAGTGTGGTGCCCTACTTCGACATGAGTCGACCGGTCATCGGAGCACACGAAGAAATCCGCCCGAAGGTGGCCAAACGTGCCTGGTTGCTGGATGGTTACCGTGATCAGGCCATCGCCGTAGGTCTGGTCATCTCCTTGCTGGCGCTGGTCCTCCTGCTGCGATCCAACCAGCGCAGTTATGCGTTGTGGCTGTTCCTGCTGGTTGCCACCTGGACCGCACGTGACATCTATTTCCGCTGGGTCGACCCTCCGATCTCGCCGCAATGGCGGCTTTGGATGTATCTGGCACTGACCGCGGCACTGCCAGTGGCATGGCTCAACTTCGCGAACGTCTGGACCGGCCGTCCCTGGGCGTGGCTGGCACCGGTATCGGGATTGACCTGGCTCGCTGCTGCCGGTGCGTTCATGTACCTGATCGTTCTGCGCGCCGACAACGGCTTCGACGCCAGCAGTTCCCTCTCCAACGTCTTTGGCATCGTGATGGGTACCTTCGCGTTGGTGCGCTTTCTTTGGCATTTGCTCCGAGTGCCCGACCAACGCTATTGGGAAGTGGCGCTGTTCCTGTTGCTGATCACCTTGATGGGCATGGAATTCCTGTGGCAATGGTTGTGGAGCATCAGTACCGGCAACGTCACCAATACGCTGCCGATTTTGCTGATCGCGTTCGTCGCGGCATTCCTGAGTCGCAACGTGCGCCTGTTCCGCTCGATGAACGACATCAATCTGTTACTGAAGCAAACGCTCGCAGCACGCGAAGCCGAGTTGTCCGAACAATATGCTCGCCAGGGCGAACTGCTGCGCCGGGAAACGCTGCTGGAAGAACGTCGTCGGCTGATGGGCGAGATGCACGATGGCATCGGCGGGCAACTGGTCAGCCTGATGCATGCCAACCGTCACAAAGCGATGAGCGCAGCGGAGTTGAACGAATCGCTGACGGCGGTTGCCGAGGAACTCCGCCTCGTCATCGACTCGCTCGACTCGGTCGGTAGCTCAGTCGGCACGGCACTCGCGAATTACCGTCGGCGCATCGAGCCCAGGCTGAAGTCCGCCGGGATTAGCCTTCGCTGGTCGAACGAACTCGACACCGATACCCACGGACTGGGACCGCGCGAAGTCCTGCATGTCTGCCGCATCGTGCAGGAAGCGGTAACGAACGCACTGAAACATTCCGGCTGCAACGAGATCCAGCTCGCGCTGTCGGAAGACCCTGACTCTGGTCGGCTCAAGGTCCGTATTTCCGACAATGGTCGCGGCTTGCCGCCTGCGACCGAACCCGGGACAGGCCACGGCCAACGCAGCATGCGAGAACGTGCCGAGGCGTTGGGCGGGACGCTCATTTCGAAGTCCGACAGCACGGGCACCGAGGTGATACTCGAAGTGCCTTGCCCCGACGGTGTGTGACAACCGGGCTTCGCTCTCGCTCAGCCCGGTCCTACCGAATCAACCCTCCACGCTGACGCGCTTCCTGTTGTCGTTCGACACCCGGTCGATCAGCTTGTTGTAAGGATCGATGCCGGCGTCGTACGGCAACTCGTCGACCGTGAACTTGAGCTCACCTTCTTTGCGGTCGATGCGGTGTTTGGCCAGGTACAGCACCTTTTCCTTGTCTTCGCCAACACCGTCCGGTCGCGCAAAGATGCCGATGTCGATCTGGTCATCGATCGTGGCATCGATTTCCTTGCCGATGCCATCCGACTCCTTCTTGGCAGCTTGCCACTTCAGTGTCACCTCGTACTGGTCATCCGGCAACTTGCGCGCTTTCGCTTCGACCAGTCTGTTGTCGAAGAAGCTGATGCGTTCGAACAGGTCGGTGATCAGCTGCTGCTTGTCGGCAGGGGTGACCGCGCGCAGTTCGGCGAGGAACTCGGTCGATACGGTATACGGCGGTTCCTGGAACTTGACCTTGGCGATGTAGTTGCGCATGGCCAGGTTGATTGCGTCGGCGCCAATTTCGTCCTTCAGGCGATACATCACCAGTGAGCCTTTTCGGTAGTGCACGTAACCCTGCTCGGACTCGACCTGCTTCAACGGCAGCTCTTCCAGGATTTCGCCAGTGCGGCCGCGCAGGTACCCGTCCAGTTCGTACTTGAGGAACTTGCGCATGCGTTCCGGACCATATTCCTGTTCCATCACCATCAGGGCCGAGTACTGCGACATGGTCTCGCTCATGATCGTGGCACCCTGAGCATCTGCACCGATCACCTGATGCGCCCACCATTGGTGTGCCAGTTCATGCGCCGTGACATAGAACACGTAGTCCACGGCGTCTTCGGCATCCACATTGGCAATGAATCCGATCGCCTCCGAATACGGAATGGTGTTCGGAAATGACTGCGCAAACGTCGCGTAGTTCGGGAACTCGAGAATCCGGAATTGCCGATGCTGATAAGGCCCGAAGTTCTTCGTGAAGTATTCGAGCGACTTCTTCGACGCTTCGATCATGCGGTCGACGTTGTACGGATGTTTCGCGTCGTAGTAGATCTCGATTGCGACATCGTTCCAACGGTCCTTTTTCACCTGCCAGTCGGCGCTCAGATAGGCCCAGAACGGCAGGATCGGCGCATCCATCTCGTAGCGGAAACAGCGTCGGTTGTTCTCTGTCCACTCGCGCTGCAGATAACCCGGCGCCATGGCGATCTGGTCCGGACTGGTACAGACCGTGCTGGCGAAGTCGATCCAATCGCCATCATCGGAGATGTA
>JBEIPT010000568.1:0-2025 GCA_040376895.1 Lysobacteraceae bacterium
CCATCCTGTCCACCGAAACCTTCGCATCCGGCGACTTCAGCACGGCCTTCATCGGCAAGTACTTCCCGCAGGAGCAGGTCTCTAAGCTGGCCCCCACACAGCGCCACATCGCCCTGGCGGCCGTGGCGCTGTACATGGACGACGCCTACAGGCTCGCGCAGGAGCACGCGCTGCCGCGCGAGTTCATCGGCTGGCACAGCTCGCATGAATCACCGGCGGAGTTCAAGGTGAAGTGGCGCGAGCGCCAATACGATCTCGAAGTTCTGGTGCATGAAGGCCACCTGTTCACCACCACGGTCGAGGGTGAACAGATCGCCATCGACGTCACGCAGTCATCCGATTCCGAATTCCTCTACATCCACGACGGTGTGCAGGGCAGGGCGCGCATCGCGCATCACGGTGATTCGGTCTGGCTCGATGCAGAGGGCGCGACTCACGCCTACACCGATGTCACGCTGGCACCGGTGCAGGGCGCAGCCGCGGGTTCCGATGGACGGTTGCTGGCGAACTCCGACGGCAAGGTCGTTGCGGTCCACGTGAAGCCGGGCGATGTCGTGCAGAAGGGGCAGACGCTTGCGGTGCTGGAGGCCATGAAGATGGAGTTCCAGCTCGCACTCCCGGTTGGCGGCACGGTCACTACGGTCAACGTCCAGGCTGGTCAGCAGGTGAAGAACAAAGCGGTGCTGGTACAGGTGACGCCGGCGGTTTGAGGCTGTCGTCGAGACTGCGCTTTCCTGCGCGTGTCATCCCGAGTGTAGCGAGGGATCTGGCTGTGGGCGCCGACTGGGGCGCTCATGCAGGATTCCTCGCGGAGTTTATCCTGAGCCTGTCGAAGGGCTCGGAATGACAATGTTTTCCATCTGATCTGTTGCTTAGACAAGCAGATTTTCACAGTACTAGCCAATAAAAAACCCGCCAGTTCGCACTGGCGGGTTTTTGTTTGCAGCGGATTGCTTACTCGAGGACCTTGAGTTCGACGCGACGGTTCTCTTCGCGGCCTTCCTCGCTGTCGTTGCTTTCGATCGGCTGGGTCAGACCGTAGCCCACCGGCGTCATGCGCGCAGCATCCACGCCCTTGCCGGTGAGATAGTTCTTGACCGAGTTCGAACGGCGCTCGGACAGGCCGAGGTTGTAGGCATCCGAGCCGACGTTGTCGGTATGACCGGCCAGCTCAACGCTGATCTCGGCGTAGTTGCTGAGGGTCGCTGCCACGCCATCGAGGATGACCTTGGCTTCCGCGGTCAGGATGTCGGAATCGAACTCGAACTTGACGCCGCGCAGGATGAACTTCTGTTCAACCGCGCAACCGTTCTCGTCGACTTCCTCGCCAGGACGCGGCTTGCGGCAGTCACCCACCGGAGCGCAGCCGTTCGGAAGAACCTTGGCGCCGGCCGGGCTGTTCGGGCACTCGTCGAGGTAGTCGGGGATGCCGTCACCGTCGGAATCCAACGGGCAGCCATCCTTGCCGACCGCGATGCCCTTCGGCGTGTTCGCGCACTTGTCGAGGTAATCGGGGATGCCGTCGCCATCCTGATCGGCGGCCGGGCAGCCTTCCGCATCCACCAGCGTACCGGCCGGGGTGTTCGGGCACTTGTCGAGGTAGTCGGGCACGCCGTCGCCGTCGGAATCCATCGGGCAACCATTGGCATCAACCGAGACGCCAGCCGGGGTGCCGGGGCACTGGTCGCGGCTGTCAGGCACGCCGTCGCCGTCGGAATCGACTTCGCAGCCATTGGCATCGACCTTGGCGCCGGGCGCGGTGCCCGGGCACTTGTCGAGGTAGTCGGGCACGCCGTCGCCGTCGGAATCCAGCGGGCAACCTTCGGAGTCAACCGCCACGCCTTCTGGCGTGTTCGGGCACTTGGAGCTCTTGCCGATATCGAGGAAGTAACGCAGCGACAGCATGATCGCCTGGTTCTCGTATTCGCTTTCGATCGAATTGTTGGTGCCGCCGCCGACGTCGATGGTCGGGCTGTCCGCCGACATCATGCGATAGTCGAGCGACAGGGCGCCCTTGCCGTCGAA
>JBEIPT010000471.1:0-2785 GCA_040376895.1 Lysobacteraceae bacterium
CACGGCACTTGGGCAAACACGAGGGCTGGGGGGGCATGATCCACCTGACCCCTTCTACGCTTGCTCGATGCAGACGCTGTTGGTGGACTTCGCCGCGATCGATACAGCTCGCCAACTGGCGGGTTGCGCATTGCCGCCCAGATCCTTCGGCAATTGCCCGAATTGAACGGAGTGACCATGAACCGAATCATCGTTGTGTTTGTCCTGGTGTGCCTGCTGGCGTCGCCGATCGCCCAAGGGCGGTGCCTTCAGGAGGCTGCCTCAGAGCGGTTGACCGTGCTGCGCGTTGACTCGTGCCTGTGGCGGGCATCGAGCAAGGGCCGGGTGGTTACGGAACTCCGGGAGACACTGACCAATGTCAGTGACAAGGAGATCATTCTCGAACTGCATCGTGCGCCAATCCTGCGGTTCGGGGTGTTCGTTGCGCTGGGTGGCGACACGGTATCCAGAATCCCGTCGCCACCCGTCATGCATGGACCGGATCCACTCTGGAGTGCAGGATACGAGTCCATTCCGCTTGCGGCCGGCGATTCGATCAGCCTTTCGGCAGCCATGTCGGAGTTTCTCGCGCAAGCGCCGGTGCCGAAGGCGGACTACACCGTGGGCGTAACCCACGGCTATTCATGGCGATACCGGGGTGAGCCGGAAGGGCAGGCATTCCGGCTCCGACAACTGGAGGGCAATCAGAAACGATCCTTCCCGAAGACCATTTGGTTCGAAGGAGTTCGTCTGAAGTGAATCGGGGGTCCCTGGCGCAGCGGTCGAGCCAGGTGGGGTCCCCGCCGATGCCGCTTGGCAGATTGCCGGGTTGTTTCACGATCCTGCCAACCTCGCGCTCACTCTTGCGCAATCAGGCGTCACAATCGGTGCGGGTCACGGCCGGCTGATGCCGGCGATAGCGCCAACGTTCCCTCACAGACAATCAGTCTCTGTGCAGGCGGCAACCAGAGCCTCCTCATTCGAGAGGGGCGCTGCCCCCTGGAAACGCCGAGTCGACTTTGACGGGCCTCGGCGTTTCCGAACACCCTTTTGCCAGTTCGTGGTTTCGGCGATCATCGCGGATGCAAGCTTTCCTCAGGAGCACGATGCGACCGCCGCTTTCATCGAAGTCACCGTTCCGATGGTTGCTGCGTTCGAGGACGCTGCTGTTGGGGTTGCTGTTCACCGGGCAGGTTTGCGCCATTCCCTATTCGGCATTCCATATCCGTGTTGATGGCGACCAGGGCGAGTGGCGGGAGCCGACATTCCGGCAGGCCATCCACGAGCAGGAAGCACCGGCCGGCCTGAGAAACCGACTGGAAGTGCGGCTCGCCTGGACGGTTGACGCGCTGCTCATTGCTGGCGATGTCGTCGACTCCGACATGGTGACTGCGCCGCCGGACCTCCAGATCGAACAGTTCCATCAATACGATTCGGTTCAGATCTACATAGACCCGAACAATGACTCCATCAAGCGGATGAATGGCGATGATGTGAATCTGCTGCTGTTGCCCGACGGCCGCTCCGGGGTGTTGCGCGGAGACGATCTGGTTGCCAATCTCGCCAAAGCACTGGTTCCACAGCGTCGGGCGGCGCCCTTGGCCCATAGTTATGCGGCTCGCCGGAATCGCGACGGTTGGTCGTTCGAAGTGAGCGTACCTTTTGCCGGATTGGGACTGACCGAACCTGCCGGCAAGACCATGAAGCTCGATGTCGCCATGAACGATTGGGTGGAACAGCACGCCCCGGCGCACGAGACAGCGTTTTCGGAAGACAACCTGCGCCAAGGTGGGTCTCCGCGCGACGCACTGCCGGCGGACGAAGTGGGTAGCCAGTTGTGGCCGCTGACTTGGCGAAACAACCGTGACTTCGGGTTTCCCGCGCACTGGTGGGTGCTTCGCCTCGATGGGCAGATCCCGCTCTCGGAGCGGTTTTACCGGGCACTGGGCGGTACACGCTTGATGTTGTTGGCGGCATTACTGTGTGCGTTGGGCGCCGTTGCGG
Source organism: Lysobacteraceae bacterium (assembly GCA_040376895.1). Taxonomy (GTDB): domain Bacteria; phylum Pseudomonadota; class Gammaproteobacteria; order Xanthomonadales; family Ahniellaceae; genus Ahniella. Next base: position 1,984 of record JBEIPT010000471.1, read on the forward strand.
CGGCATTGATCACCGAGTGGCACGCGCGCCGACGCATCCGTCGTTTGCTTGGGCGAATGCCGGGTCGCCATCCCATCGCCGTGGAACCCGTCCCGACGGAGCCACTTGGGCTGCAACGTCCGGACGAGCCGAAAGAGGCCTCGACAGTCGAGTTGGCGGTCGCTGAGGTGTCCGCACCGCCTGTGATGGCCGACACCCATGTCGCGCCGACCACCCGTGACCGCGAATTTGCCGAGCAGGTCCTGGCGCACGTTCGTGCCAATCTGGACACTGATCTATCCCCGGCGTTGCTCGCGGCGGCCATGCATACCTCGCTGCGCAGTTTGCAGCGCAGGCTGCGGGATGGAATGGACACCAGTCCTCAGGATCTGGTGTTGGCGGCGCGCCTCGAGGCGGCACACGCGCTCCTCAGACAGGGCGGGCTCCGAGTCAGTGAAGTGGCCTTCCGCGTCGGTTTCGAGGACCTGTCGCACTTTTCGAAGCGCTTCCGGGCGGCCTATGGCGCGGCGCCCTCCCAGGTCAATCGGAACGTCGGCTAGCGGGGTGTGAAAAACGGCATCCTGGCGTTCCAGCAGGGCGAGTGCGGTTCGTGCACGGCTTCTGGCCATGAAAATCAATGACTTGAGCCAGAGTCCGGTGGGAGTGCCAAGCACCCCATCTAGCCCTTGCTGCCATGGCGCGACGCAATTGGCGCGCACCAACCAGAATTTGGCGCGCCTGAACTAACGCGTCCGCTCGGCTCCGACGTCCACTGTGGCCACGCCAACGTGATCACAGGAGTCGAAATGAATCGCCGTATCTG
>JBEIPT010000095.1:0-10854 GCA_040376895.1 Lysobacteraceae bacterium
GAAACGATTCGAACAGGAATCGAAAATGCGACACGATGGGATAGTTGCGCCGGATGGCTTGCCGGGTTTGGGTGACATCGCGGATACCGACCAGGCTGAGCGCGGCAAGCGGGATGGCTGCGGCCCAATACGCAGGCTCGCCCTTGAGCGCCAATATCGCCGCGGCAAGACATCCGATCACACAGAACGCGAACACGAAATAGCGCGATGGCAGCATGAAGCATCTCCGATAAAGCAGTGGCACCCGGTACACCACAGATCGCCCGATCGGACTGTTTCATGACACGCAGATCGAGGATTCCCCGGAGGGGCACCCCTGCCCGACCTGACCCGATGTTAACCCGCGGGTTTCATTCCCGACAATGTCCATGCGGATTGCCGCAAGAGTTGACGATCGAGTACTGCTCAACGGAAACGATGCGGCACGAATCGGCTCGTATTGCGGGTTATGGCATGTTGGTCTTCACGCATGCCCAGGCCACAAGCGACATCACCGATGACCCAGGTGCCGATCAACGCGTGCCTGCCATCGAAGGTCGGCAGCCTTTGCGACGCCTGGTAGATGCCACGCGGACTGTCCAGCGGTGCGGTGCCCGTGGGCAACATCAGGACGCCCTGGCCTTCGCGTTCAAGACACGGCTTGAAGACCACTTCGTCGTTGATGGCCGAACGGTCAAACGATGCCGGAAGCAGGTTTGGATGACCCGGATGACGTTGCCAAAGCCATGGCAGGATCGCCTTGTCTGCGAGCAGGCGCTTCCAGGGCGGCTCGAGCCAAAGCGTTCTCGACCCACCGAGATGTGCGCCGAATTCTTCCGCGAACAACCATTCCCATGGATAAAGTTTGAACATGCGGTCGATCACGCGATCAGCGCGATCGATGAACTGCGTGCCATCGAAGCCGATCTCCGACATGTCCAGGGTTTCGGTTTTCCATCCAGCCTGGATGCAGGTATCCCGCAGGTATTCGGTGGTTCCGAAATCTTCCGGGCTGTCCTGGTGGCAGGCGAAGTGGATCCATCCACCCGGCTTGCCCAGCACGGTGCGCCAGCGTTCGATCAGGGCTTCGTGGATGCTGTTGAACTGGTCGAAGCCTTGCTCACCCCGCCCTTCTTTCGACCGGTCTTCAAGCCAGAACCATTGCGCAACACTCGATTCCAGCAGGCTGGTCGGCGTATCGGCGTTGTATTCGAGCAATTTCGGCGGACGTTTGCCGTCATAACTGAGATCCATTCGGCCGTAGAGTCCGCGTTCACCAAGGCTCCAACTGCGCTCGATCAGGTTGGCTTCAGACTGATTGAGGCCGAAGGACTCGTAGTCGCCCCGATCAATGATCTCACCTACTGCATCGAGACACAGATCGTGCAGTTCCTGCGTGGCTGACTCCAACTCGTCGATCTGGCCCACCGAAAATTCGTAACACGCGTCTTCGATCCAATACGGATCGGGGTGTCCGTCGTCCGTGGTCAGCGTGTGGAAATCGAATCCGTGCTCCAGCAGGCGCGCCTGCCAATTGTGGCGAGGTGGAACGGCAACGCGTCGCATCAGCCACCGAAACTGCTGCGTCCGGCACGCACTGCGCCAGAACGCCCGAAACCGCCGCGAACGCCGTACTCGCGGCTGACCGGCGGGCGATAGCTGGTTCGATCGGGTGCGAATGAGCCGCGCGCCGATGGCTCCTGCAGGCGACCCGGGCCTGGGTCGGTACTGGTGCGCTGCGTACTCCCCGCTTCGAACCACGGCCCGTGGTATCGACGAACAGCCCGATCGTCCAATCGGTTCGAGCCGTAGTGATAGACCGGCTCGCGAGGACACTCGTTCTCGGAGTAGTCGGTGACACAGTCTTCGCGTGTCTGGTACAGGTTTCTCTGCATGTCCCGACCAGCCATGAGGATCAACGGCGTGGCGACGGCGGCACCCAGCACGGCCAGCCAGATCGAGTCGGAACGCTTTTGTTTCTCAAGGCGCCTGCCGAATTCTGCCGAACGGGGCGGCACGCTGCCTTCGAGCCGTTTGGGCCGCCGGGATTGGTTGGCCATGTCAGTAAGTCATCGCCGCGGCATTGAGCAGCCCGAGTGACACCGCGAGCCCTGCATGAAGGGTCGGCAACGCCATGTGACCGGCTTCGATCTGTGTTCGCATTGCCGGAAACAGCAAGCGGAACATGGCGTAGCCGATCAACTGAACCATGCCGGCGATTGCAGCCCAGATCGAGACATCGACCAGGGACACGCTGTGTGCGACGGCACTGGCGACCGGCACGGTGAACCCCAGCGAGACACCCGCCAGGGACAGGGCCGCAGCGGTGTTGCCTTTCGCAAGCAGTTCGCGCTCATGGTACGGCGTGAGCATGCAATAGATGAGGATGAAGGCAGCGGTCGCAGCAACCGACAAACCAAGGTAGGACAGAAAAGCGATCAAGGCTTCAAGCATGGTCGTCTCAGAGACTGCGGAGGGAACGAATGGTGAGGCCCAGCCCGGCAGCGAGCAAAGCCAGCATCAACAACGTGTTGAACAGGCTTGCGGGTTCGAAAAAGATTCGGAGGTTGGCGATGATTCCGGCGAAGATGATCAACAGCCCGAGGCCAAGGAGTACCCATCCCCAGATGGATCGTCCGTTCCAGAACAGGAACCCGACACCGAACATGAACGGCAAGAGGGATAAACCGAACGCGTTCTGACCGTAGAGCATCCACGGACCGGATGTCACCGTGACCTGATTGGTCAGCAGATAACCCCCGAGTACGGTCAGCGCTACACCTAGGAAGAACATCGGAATACCGCCGGGTGTACCACCAGCGCCTGAAAGTTTTGGCATGTCGCGCGTTGTCTCCAAGTTGATCCTGGGCGTGGCGGCGCACCGAGCTCCGCGTCCAGCCGATGTCATTGTAGCGATTGCCCCAAATGAATGCGGGCAGGTTTCGTCTTCATCGGAATGTCAGTAAGGTGCCAAGGCGGTCTTCGGGATGGCACTTCGTCCAGCCCGGCGTCGGATTCATCACTCGATCAAGGAGCGGTCTCATGTGGCTGGCACGGATTCGTTCTGGGTTGCCCGGATCTCCATGGCGTGTCGGCGGTGTGCTGTTCATTGTGGCGCTGCTCGGCGCGTCATGGACAGGGATCGCCGATCGGCCTGCGGCTGCGTATCTTGAACAGGCGCTGGCACGAACACTGGCCACTTTTGCCGTTGCTCGCGGCACCAACGCGGCCATTTCGTTCCTGAAAGACGCGGACGTGACGGTCACTCCTGTGGGTGTCGGTGTCACCGTGAGTCCGGGCGAACTCCTTGACCCGATCGACGATCTGGTCGAGCAGTTGTCAACCTTGCTCCTCTGGGCGGCGACGTCGCTGGGGATCCAGCGTATCGGTCTCGAACTTGCCGGCAGCTTGCCCATCAAGCTTTTTTGCACGGTGACGGGTGTGATCTGGCTGGGCACGGTTTGGTGGCCCGGCAACGCCTGGATGAGAATTCTGGCCACCCGACTTCTGGTGTTGGCCTTGGCATTACGCTGGCTGGTCCCAACGCACGCTCTGATGATCCAGACCATCGATCATCATGTGCTCAGTCCACGTTTCGATCAGGCGCTGGCAGCACTCACGCTGAGTCGCGACCAGGCCACTGCATTGGGATCGGCGACAACTGAAGCACCGCCGGATCAACCGTGGACCGAACGGGTCATGGGCCTTTGGACCGGCGGCGCGCGGCTGGATCTGGAAGCCCGTGTCGTGGCATTGGCAAAGTCGATGACATCACTCGGCGCGCGTGTCGTCGAACTGATGGTGGTGTTCAGCCTTCAAACCATCGTGTTGCCGCTTGCGTTTGTTTGGTTGTCGACCTGGCTGTTGCGGGTGATGCTGAGGCCTTCATTCTTGCCTGCCACCCGCCCGTGACTGCTGCCAAACCCAAGCGTTTGCTGCGCCTGATGAGCTTCAACATTCAGGCTGGCGCCTATACGGGCAGCTACAGCGAATACGTCACGCGCAGTTGGCAGACCGTGCTGCCGCACAAGGGCAAGATCCAGAATCTGGCGGCGATTGCGAAGTTGGCCGAATCTTGTGATGTAGTGGGCCTCCAGGAAGCCGACAGCGTGAGTGTGCGAAGCGGTTTTCGCCATCAGGTGGAATACCTGGCCGAGAGCGCTCATTTCCCGTATTGGAGCCATCAGCGCAATCGCGGTTTGGGTGTTGCTCAACCCGGAAATGGCGTGTTGTCGCGGTTTCCACCGAGCAGTGTTCGTGCCCATCGCCTACCGGGCGCAATTCCCGGCCGCGGCGCACTGGAAGTGCGTTTTGGCGAAGCGCCGGATGATTTGCGTGTGATCATCGTCCACATGGCGCTGACTACCGCTGGCCAGCAAAAGCAGGCGAGTTATCTCGCGGAGCTGGTGCGGCCGTTTTCGAATGCGGTAGTGATGGGGGACTTCAACTGTGGTCCGGATTCCCCGGCGCTGGCCGAATTGTTCGAAGACCGTCATCTGCGCTCGGCGTCTACCTTGCCGACGTTCCCGAGCTGGAATCCTAGCCGCTGCATCGACTTGGTGCTGACAACCCGCACCGTCAAAGTCAAACAGGTGGAGGTGCTGGCTGTGGCGGTTTCTGACCACTTGCCGGTGGTCGTTGAAGTCGAGGTTTCGAGGCACTGCGCCGAGACGCTGGCTTCCCTCACCGATCAGGAGTGAACGAATCCGCGCCACAACAGCTGCCCGGTCACCAGGATCAGAAGTAGAGCGAAGGCACGTTTGAGGTGCTGTCCGGGCAGGCGGTGGGCGAGTCGCGCGCCGATCGGCGCGAACATCACGCTGGTCGCACCCAGCAGCAGTGCCAATGGCCAGTGCACATATCCGAGATGACCCGCTGGCAGTGACAATTGCGGCGGTGTTGCATTCAAGACATATCCAGTGGCCGCAGCCACCGCGATCGGTAGACCACAGGCGGCCGAAGTACCCACGGCGCGCACGGGTGTGGCGCCCAGACGAACCAGCAACGGCACAGTCAGACTGCCACCGCCGATCCCGACCAGCGCCGATACCACGCCGATCACCAGGCCTGCAGGCCAGAGCACTGGGCCTGTCGGAACGACCGGTGTGGCTTCTCCGATTGAAGCCACCGAACCTCGCCACAGTTCCCATGCGGCGAACAGACAGAACGTCGCGACGCCAACGCGCAAACTTGAATCCGACAACAGGCCAGCGAATTGAGCCCCGATCAGGCCGCCGGCAAGAAGCCCGGGAAGCAACCGCCAAACACTTGGCCACATGACACTGCCACGTTTTCGATGTGCATTCGATGAGGACAGAGCCGTCAGAACGATGGCCGATAGAGATGTGGCCAGCGCGACATGCATCACGTGGACACCAGGCACACCAATGGCCGGCAACAGGAACACCAGTGCGCTCACCAGGATCAGGCCCCCGCCGATGCCAAACAAGCCAGCCAAAAAGCCCGCCAAGGCACCGACGGGAATGGCGATCAGAAACAGTGGATTCATGGAGGGGCCAAAATTCCGTGAGTTACCGTGACAATTTCGGCCCGCGAGCGGTCGCAAAAGACTTCGTTTGTTCCAGTCTATCAGTCTGAATCGCGAACGGGGGAAACTTCGAACGCATGGGGCAGCCGCCTGGAAACGAGTTCTGGATAGCGTGATCGCCCGCCGATCACCATAACCCTGTGGGAGCGGCTTCAACCACGATGCGAGAGGGTTCGAGGGATCGCGGCTGAAGCCGCTCCCACAGGGGACCCCGTGTCCCGGTGACTGCGTCCAACCAGTACGGATTTTCAGGCACAAAAAAAGAAGGGCGCCTTTCGGCGCCCTTCTTCATGTACGATAGTGAAGCTTAGACAGTCTGGCGACGCAGACCCAGGCCAATCAGGCCGAGGCCGATGATCAGCGCGGCCATCAGTGCCTTGCCCAGGCCACCAACGGCCGGGATCGGCAGCAGGTTGGCACCCGTGCAGTTCATCGTGAAGGTGACCGGATTCTCATCGGCATCGTTCGTATCGCAGGTGACCACTTCCACGATCGTCTGGTTGATGCCCGGAGCCGTGCAGGAGAACGACAGCGTGCCCGTGCCGCCATTGATGGCGATCGGCGAGTTCGGAGCCGTGAACGTGATGCCGGCGGCGTCGGTCGTGGCCGTGCAACCCGTTACGGTCAACGGCGCGTCGCCCGTGTTGGTGATCGTTGCCTGAGCGGCGACCACGTTACCTGGCTGGCCTTGGACGTTGAACGTGTCGGTGGACACCGCGTATTCCGGAGCCGTAACGGCGGCCGGGCAAGCGATTTCCCACAGACGGGCGTCAACCGACGGCGTGCCGTTGGCAGACTGCGTCACGTTGCAGCGCAGTTCGGCAGTCGTGTTGGCGGCATTGCCGTTGCAACGCAGACCGATGCTGGTGGCACCATTCGAACCGACGCCGAAGGCCGTAGCGGCCGGCTGCGCGGTAATCGAGATGTTGGCAGCGGCGTTGTTGCTGATGGCGCAACCCGAGATGGCTACGGTTTCGGCAGCGCCGGCGCCGTCGTCGATACCACCCGTGACTGCCAGGGCGATGCTGCTCGTAGCGTTGCCAGCCAGACCAAGCGGAGCGGCAAACGTGACTTCGGCGCCACCGTCAATGGTGTCGTCGGCGTCTTCAGCAGGCGTGGCGTTCATGCTCGGTGCTGCGACCGGGAGACCAGCTGGGCAGGTAACGGCCCAAACGGTTGCGGCGCCACCAACGGTACATGTCAGGTTCTGCGGACCTTGAGCTGCGGCACCCGCGGTGCACTGGACCTGGAAGGACTGAGCGCCCGTGCCCGAGCCCGTGAAGGTCAGGTTGGGGTTCCCCGGAACCAGCGTGAACGGAGCAGCGATCGAACAGTTGTTGACCGAAGCCGAACCCGTGCCCGAACCGCCGGCTGGCGTGAACGAGAACGTGGCCGAGCTGGTCTGGCCTTGGCCGACCGTCGAGGTATTGACCGGGCCAGCAGCCGGGCTTGCCGTGATGGTCGGAGCGACGTTGGCGGCTGGGCAAGTGAAGCCCCAGGTCTGCGTCGTGACGACGTTGTTCGGCACGCCAGCGGTCTGTTCGTTCTGACGCGTTTCGCGGCAGGTGAACGTACCGGTTTGCGTTGCGTTCGTTGCCGTACACGTGGCCGTCAGGTTGGCGTCCGTACCGTCGGTACACGAAGCACCGGCCGTACAGACCATGTTCGTTGCACCTGGGAACGAAACGCCCGTGCCGGTTGCCAGTGCGCACTGGTCAATCGTCGTCGTGCCGCCGTTCGTGCCGCCCGCACCGGCTACGCCGATGTTGGAGGTCTGAGTGCCACCGATCGAGCCAGCCGCACCAAACGTCACGGTGCCTGCTGCTGCGTTCGGAGCAGGCGTGTAGGTCACGGTCGGGCCAACGGCCGGACCGGAGATGACCGTGATCGCGCCAGGAGTGAACGTGCCCGGCTGTGCGTTTGCTGCCGTGTCCGTCATTTCCTGGGTGCCCGTGTGGGTCAGGTTGATGGTCGCCGGAGCAGCGGTGGTGATCGGGAAGTCGATCGTGCAACCCACTTCCGGGGAAGTCAGCGCAGCGGTCGGGAACGTGAAGCGGAACGCCGTGATGGTGCCGGCCATGTCGTCAACGGTACAGCCGGCGAGGTTGCCGGAAGCCGAGACAACAGGCAGACCGACCTGCGCGGTGTTGTAGCTGATCGTCGTTTGGTAACCAGCGATCGTGGACGATCCGGCAGGCGCAGTTGCGTTGCCTTGCGTGAACGTCAGGGCGATGGAAACCGTGGCGCCGTTGACGCCGGAACCACTTCCGATCGTGAGGGTGGGCAGGGCTGCCTGCGCCGTACCGGCGAGGGCCAAACCGGCCGCCAGCAAAGTCAAACCGAATTTACGCATATTTATTCTCCGTTCTCCGTTTCGAGGCTTAAAACTCATTTGTACATCGACTCACGACGAAATCCCGCCATCAGGGACGGGATCTCGTTGGCGTGTGCCGGTGACACATCTTGTTAGTCGATCGACTTCTGGACCGTAGCCGTAGACTCCTGGCCCTTGGTATCGGCCATGATCACGTTGGTCACATTCGGATTCCAGACGACGCCGCGAGCGTTGAGGCTCACCTTGCCAATCGGCAACACGCCGGCCGGGATGGCCTTTGCGGTCGGCGAGAAGACGAAGATGTGCAGACGGCCGTTGCCGTTGATCGCGCACTTGGCGGCGAGATCCTTCGGAAGGTCGGACACGCAAGCGTTGAGATTGAATGCCTTCTCGGTGCCCTGCGGGATTTCAACCTGGAACTCGAAACCGGCAACGTTGCCGTCGGTTGCCAGATCGAACGCAAACACACGAGAGTTTGCAGCTTTCGAGCCGGTGACAATGACTTCGTTGGCTGCAGAGGCGGCGCCCGCGAACGCGAGTGCTGCTGCAACTGCAAGAATGGATTTGGTCAGAGACATGATTCGAGGCTCCTTACGGCTGGTTGGTGCAAACGTTGGCGATGAATGCGCGATTCGAGACACAGATGGCGTCGGAGACGGAGATGGAACCGTCTTCATTGCAATCCGTCTGACCGGCGCCGTAAGTCGGGTTGGCCGCGCCCAGAGTCGTTGCTTCATTCGAGATCGTCACTGCGTCGCCGACCGTGATGCCGGTGGTGCCGTTGCTGGTGACGAAGGAATTGTTGGCGTCGCCGCGGCAGAGCTTGGCAATGGCCGTTGCGCGACGCGATTCAAATGCGTCGACGTTGACCGTACCAGTTGTGCCACCCGAGACCCAGCCAAGCTGCACGTAGTCCGGACCGTCACCAGGATCGGCCAGCGTGAAGCCGGTGAGTTGAACCGGCGAAGCAGTGTTGGTTGCGCCAGCATTGCCCTTCACGGTCACGTCGAGCGTGGAAGCTGCACGGCTCCAGTCGAGGTGAACTTGGTACCACTTGCCCGGGGCAGCGGTGATTTCCGAAGAGGCCGTACCGTTGCGGTTGACGAACACGAAACCCGTACCGGTGTGGCGAACAGTGACGATCGCGTAGTCGGTGGTTTCGTCAGCCATCATCGTGAACACGTTCGTGTTCGCGCCGGCGTTCGCATTGACGTAGAAGCTGGCGATGTAACGGCTTTCGGCGGTGGCCGGCGTACCGTCCTGAACAATCTGGCCAGCTGCCTGGGCGCGGAGGCCGCAAGCACCAGCGTATCGACGGAACGATTGTCCGTTCGACGTGGCGGGCGAACCGGCCGTGGCACCGATCGTGCCGCCGCCTGGAGGAGAACCTGCGCCCCACTGGGCGGTCGAGCAGGCGGCCGCAAAGTCGGCGCCGGCGAGGGCTGCGAGGCCCAGGATCACTGCACTAAGTTTCGTCTTTCGGATCACAGGAAGTCTCCCATTTGAGTTCTGTTTTACGCCCGCGGTCAGCCGACCACGGACCCTTGATACGCATGGTCGCCACGACGATAGCACTGAACTTTGACCGAATGGAAGCCATTGTTTGCCTTTTGTGAGCGACATCCCTCTTTTAGGGGATGACCCAGGCGGGCTTTCCAAACGGTCGCCATTCGATTTTTCGGCGGCGACCCCGACTCGTTCGTTCATTCAAGAACGGGTTCATGATGTAAGACGAGGTTTACCGGAAAAACCGGACACACCCCGGCAAATTATTTTCGCCGCGGCAAGGGCAACACGCTGATCATGGATTTCAGGCGCGATTTGATGCGCTGCAGCAGCTTTGGCTCCGGCGCCGGCGCTTCAATCTTGGCGGCCACAACAGGCGCCTGACTGGCCACATCGGGCGAACCCTCTCCATCCTTGTTCCGTCCGCGACCGCCACGACGGCGGCGGCGTTTGCGCTCACCCTCGCCCGCCACTGCGTCCAACGAGCCCGCAGCCGCCGGGCGTTCTGCCGGTACTGCAACGGACGGTGCCGGCGCAGCCGGACGGGCTGGCCGCTCCGGTCGATCGGCTCGTTCCGGGCGTGGCCCATCATGACGCTTTGGCTCTGCGCGGGGCGGCCGACCGTCACGGCGACCGGGCCCACCGGAACCCGAGGATGGCCCGCGGCCTTTGCCGCCCGGACCTTTTCCGCCGGAGCCGGGCTTACGATCAAACCGTTCGGCGCGTTCTGAATAGGCGTCGGCAATGACACTCGGCTGGCCGTCGGGACCGACCGCATCGGTACGAGGGCGGCGCGGCACCTCGACGAGCATGTCTGGCTCGATCCGGGCCGTCGGAATCTTTTGTTCGATGTAGACCTCGATGTCCGGCAGGCTCATCGCATACTCGTCGCAGGCGAAGCTGATCGCATCACCTTCGGCGCCGAGGCGTGCGGTTCGCCCGATCCGGTGCACATAGTCTTCGGCATCGTACGGCAGGTCGTAGTTGATGACATGGCTGACGCCGGCGATGTGCAGGCCGCGAGCGGCGACATCGGTGGCCACCAGAATGTCCAGTTCGCCCTTCTGGAACAGGCCCAGCAGGGTTTCGCGCTTCTTCTGCGGCACGTCGCCCGACAACACGCCGACCCGGTACTTGGCACGCTCCAGCACGCGCGCAATTCGCTCGCAGGCCGCCTTCGTGTTAACGAAGATCATCGTGCGGCTGGCTTCCATGCGCGACAGCAGCCCCAGCAACAACGGAAGTTTTTCTTCCGACGCCGGGTAATAGACGATCTGGCGCACACGCGACGTGGTGACCGATTCGGTCTCGACCACCATCTTTTCCGGCTCGTTCATGTGCTCGTAGGCGAGCTCGAGCACTCGGTGGCTGAGCGTGGCCGAGAACAGCAGGTTCTGGCGTTCCTTCGCGCCCGGCATGCGCCGCAGCAGGAAGCGGATGTCCTTGATGAAGCCGAGATCGAACATGCGGTCGGCTTCGTCCATGA
>JBEIPT010000352.1:0-4072 GCA_040376895.1 Lysobacteraceae bacterium
AACTGCATCGGGTAACGCCACGTTCCTTGTTCATCACGACATCGACTCGGCGAATCGATACATGCCCGGAGCAATTCAGCTGCTTCCCGCGAAGCCAGATCACCGACGAGCACCAGTTCGCGCGCCGTCATGCGATCGATTCTTTGAGCGCCAAGGTCCGGCGATCCGGCAAGGCCAACCAGGAACAACAGGCAGTTTCGGATGGTCATCAACATGCCTTTCAGTGCCTCGCGAGAATCACGGGACAAAACACGACCTCGCGAGTTGAAGCGCTCGAGGCACAATCCCGTCGAATCGGAAGAATCTGTTCGAGCACACTTTGATCAAATGTGGTTTCGAGTCGAACACGCATGGAATCCCGGTCGAGGGTCATCGAGCGAAGGCGCCAGGCTGTCTGTGACGGACCCAATTCCTCGGCAACGTCCTGGATCAGACGAATCTGCGACTGTCGTACATCAGCGAACATCGGGCGATCGAGGCATTCCGTGAACGAACACAACAGCAATCGGGGGCCTGCATCGGCGGTCTGCAAGGCATAGGCCACGTGCGCCGAAGCGCCTTCTTCCTGAATCGGGCGAAATGCCATTCGGGCGTCGGCCAGTTCGAACAGCACGCGTGCACCGGGCCAACTTCCAGCATCGGTCGGCACCACAGTAGCCGCTGCGTCCCCATCGATCGCAGCGCACCAAGCAGCTTCACTCATTGCCACGACGCGAAAAGTATCGGGCATCGGCCCGTGAACAGGATGGAATGGCACGATGAGAAAGTCCGTGCGCGCTCGAGTCGCCCAGGTCGCACGCCACTCGAAAGCGACCTGTTTCGCGGATGGTCGAATGCCCACGAGCACACGACCGTAGGCATCCCCAGCGACGAGCAGACGAGCGCCCGAAAGGCAGTCCAGCACCTCGGAAACCGACGTCAAGCCTGCCTTGATCGGATATTCAGCGCGGAACTCACGCGCCGTCAGGGCTGGATCCAGGACGCGATCGGGTGCGGCCATCGACACGGGACAGACCCCTGCCAACAGCGCGGCGATGGCCCGAAAGGCCAATGAGTTTCTGGCAACTGCCTTGGTTTCGGCGTTCATTCAGTCGATGAGGTTGATGGTGAGCAAGTTTCCAGGATCGGTGGCTGCAATGCCACAAGCCATAGCCGCATCGGTGTAATGGTCGATATGTCCGTCCTGGCTATCGTCTTCGGCGAGTGTCAAATCAAGGACACCCACCTAGTCCGTGTTCGGTGTCTGAAGCTCAAAGCGGAGGCGGGAGTTGCAAGCGTCCATCGGCAATCGATTGGCAGAGCACATCGGGCATCAGGCGCGTGATCGCTGTGTTGCCGCTGAGTCCGAAAGCACTCAAGTCATGACTCAGGTTGGCACTGACACAATCGGCAAACTCGATCGTCATGGTGCCGACCGGTGTTATGCTGACTGGCGTTGCGCGGTTCAACTGGCCGAATCGAGCCTGATAAACGGTCAATTCGGCGTGGTTGCCGAGATATTGACCTTGCGCAATGAACCACCGTTGTTCGGCGCCTGGAATGGTGCCCCCGGTTGAGCCCGGTGCCGTATCGAATACGAACCACGTGACAATCATCAAACGGGTCACGGGATCGATGTCGACGACAAATCCCTGGCCTTCGATTTGCGGATTGATCCATGCGCCCACCATGCCGTAGTTGATCGACACCGAGCGCTGACCGCGTACCGTTCGGACAGCCCATTCGACCATCCGATCAAGAAGCGAGACACCCGGACTCGCCTGAAGAGTCAGGAGGTTGATGCTACCGAAGCCGTGTCCGGCCCCTGCAATCGGGTAGTACTCGTGGGGAACCCCTTGTTCAGCCGCGCGCGCTGTCAGCAACTCGGACAACGCAACAGGCACGATCGGATCACTCGTACCATGAACGACAAAAAGTGGCGGTTCCGAAGACTCCAGATGATTCGCCGCAGCAACGGGATCGTTGATGGGAATGGTGCTGCCGCCCCATAGATCGATGACAAAGCCGAACGGGGCCGCTTCGACACCGTAGTCGTCCAGGATGTAACCCAGATGTACCGCTGTGATGGCCCCCGCCGAGCCGCCGAGCAGTCCAATCCGCGTCGGGTCGATGTTGTACTGGCTGGCGTTTGCCCGGAGCCAATCGGTCGCGGTCAATGCGTCGTCGATGGCTGCCACGACAGCCACGCGTTGCTGCAGGTCACTGGCAGGAACCCCGGCGGTCGCCGCCTGGAGAATGCTGGCCACACGCGAACTCGGTTGGGGCCGCTCGCCTTGAAGACGATAGTCGATTGAAACAACGACGAATCCGCGCGAGGCCATCGCCCTGGCGATCGTTGCGAGATTCGCCTCGGTGCGTGATCCGCCGCTGAAACCACCCCCATGGATGATGACGAGTGCCGGGCTCGTTTCACCGGTGGTTGAGGCACCGACCGGCCGATAGAGATCGAGCAGGAGGTTTTTCGACCCCGGCACAGGCAACGCAATCTGTCCTTGTCCGTAGCGAACGGCAACGTCGACGCTCACCGGATAGATCGGATCCATGGACGGCAGCACGACTTGTGCCGGCGCACCGGTCACGATGGCGGCAAGCGAGACCATGGCGAACAATCGACCCATCAGATTCATCCGGATACTCCTGAATTCTGTTCGCGAGACTCACTGCGTTGTTGCGGGCGCCCTGATGGCGGCCGTCTCGGGAACAACGCGGCAGTGGCCGGCCGGTTGACAGGGCGACGAGCAGAACCTGCGTCAGTTGGCAGTTTCAGATGAGCCCCGGACAAACCTGTAGACCGGTTCGCAGAACCCGATTGAATCTCGGCCCAAGCTCAGCGCCCATTCGCAGAGACCCTGGCACCATGATCACTCCGAATACGGAACCTGGCTGGATCTGCTGGTTGCATCGTTTGGGCTTCGGCTTGGGCGGGATTGTGTTGTCCAGCCTCTTGTTGCTCTCTGCGCCCTTGCAAGCGCAGAACCTCTTCGCAGACAGCTTCGAAGGTGCACCGCTGCAGCCCGCGCCGATCGTGACAGTGCTGCGCGATGACCGCGTGGCGACTTTGGACATGGACTACAACACGGAGAATCCCTTCGGCCAATTCTGGACGATGAGCGGTTCACCCGATGATGACGCCGGGTTTCTGGTGACCTGGTGGCCGGATGCTGTTACAGCCGCCGAGAAGGTTCGGCTGGTCTCCGGCAACGACAGCGCTGGCAGTTGCCTGAATCCCGATCACATCACCGCACCTTTGCTGGGCAAAGCCGCCACGTTGCCGCCGGGTGCGCGCTGGCTGGTGACCGGCAATCGCCGCGTGCAGATTCAGCCGCTCGTGAATGGTTCCCTGTACCACCTGCGCGTCGAGCGCATCAGCGCACGTGGCGCGATTACCAGCCATCCCACCTTGATTGACTTCAACGGCGGCGATGGCGCGCGGGTCGCCGCGCTGCGCAGCAGCCTGACCTACTTCGATGACTTCAACCTGCCGATGGGTGCTGCCGACGAGAAGCTCTGGAACAACGCCAGCGTGACCTCGACCGATCCGAGATTCAATCTGTTCTTCGTCAACGATCAGTACCACGCACACACCTTGCAGGGCACGCGTGTGGAGAATACTGGCGACAAGTCACAGACCTCGCAGCGCTTCCGCAAGAAGCTGCGTATTGAAGACGGCGTTCGCCGACGGATCGTGTTCGACATGGATGCGCCGCTGAGCCCGCGTTCGGTGTGGTATCTGGATCTGAATCCCATCCCCGCCGACCTCACTGCGCACGCCAGCTTCTTCGATGAAGAAGGTGCGCTCGGCCTTCCCGCAGGGATCCTGCGATTGCGGGCGATCGGCCAGGAACTGAGTGTCAGCCTGATCGATATGCAGGGAGCGTCACATCGGCTTGCCGCCGTGAATCTTGAGACTGTGGGCCGCCAGGTTGTCTCCAACGTTCGCCGGCAGTTTGATGTGCGCGTCGGCACGGATGGTGTGGAAGTGTTCGTCGACGGACGAAGCGTGCTGAGCGCCACGTACACGCCTTATGCGTTTGCGGCTGGTGACTACGAACTGCTGTGGGTCGGATTCGGC
>JBEIPT010000165.1:0-7811 GCA_040376895.1 Lysobacteraceae bacterium
AGGTAATGGGCCACAATGTGCAGGTGTTTGATGCCGCTGGGACCCAAACGAACAACTTCGCGTTCCTCGGCAATGTCCCAAACGGCACGAACCAAGCCAGGATCTTCATCGCAACCGCCGAGGCCGCAACTTTCTTCAACCTCACTGCGGACCTGGTCATGCTGCCAGTGCTGCCGCGTGCGGGCGGCAAGGTATGTTTCGACAGCATCGACTGTGTCGCCTGGGGCAACTACTCCGGCCCCGCCGGTACCGGCGACGCAGGCATCAACACGCCGTTCAACCGCCCGGGCCAGGTCGGCACGATTGGGACCGGCGGCCTTGTAAGCGGCCGATCGGCACTGCGCAGCCTGGGTGGCGACAATGTGCTGCAGAACAGCGACGATACGAACAACTCGTCGGTCGATTTCAGCATCGGTCTTCCCGCACCGCGCAATAACGCCGCCGCGTTTGGAGTGGTACCGGCAAGCAACTGTGGCAACGGCACCGTCGAAGGCCTCGAGCAATGTGACGACAACAATCAGAGTGACAACGACGCCTGTTCGGCAGATTGCCTGTTCGTGAACCCTTTCGTGTTTGGCGACAGCTTCGAATAGCGCAAAAGCCGGCGGATGGGGATAAGCTTTCGGCACGGCAATCCAGCCGACTTGGGAGCGTGTGATGGACGTGAAACGTCATGCTGGCCTTTGGGCCATGGGATCGTGTCTGACCTTGCTGGTTGCGTGCCAGCCTGCCGAGCCGCCGCCTGCGGCCAACCCCGAACCGGCCGCTACACCGGCACCGGTGGTAGCCGAACCGAACTTCCCGCCCTTCCCTTCCGGTTTTGATTGGCCCGCCGATCCGGGCACACTCTCGGCTTATATCAACACCGGCGACACGCCGGCACTGCGGCAACATTCCTGGTGGTTGTGGGCGGGCATCAACAGCCTCGACTCCAGCGGTCGGCCAATCTGGTGGGAGTGGCCCACGTCGACGCAGGCTTACCCGTACCAACCGGCTCCCGGTGTCATCAACAAGCCCACCAGCGTCGGCGATGCCGACGCCGGCAAACACGGCCTCAAGGCGCGCAACGCGCTGAACACGCCGATCAACCTGCCTGGCCCGATCTACCTGCCGCCCAACGTGAGCACCGGGACCTGTCAGGCCGGCCAATTCGGCGAACACGGCTTGCCCGATGGCCCACGTTTTCAGTCGAATGGCGACATCATGGTGGCGGGTGTGATCTACAACGGGGACGCTTTCGACTGGATCCAGGAAGCGGATCTGTACAACGGCGATGTGCTCAGCCAACAATGGGGCAAAGGCACGGGTCAACCGGACGTGGCGCCGTTCCCGTCTACGTCCTTCGTGCTGAAGAACATGTACTGGCCCGTCCGCGGTGATGACTTCACCGCGCTGCCGGTCTGGCACAACCAATATCCGCCAGACTTTGGCGACTACGCCGGTTACGAAACGTGGAATTCGGTGGTAATCATCGACCCGCGCAACAAGAATCCCCAACCCGGGCTCACGGGTGTAACCCAGTACCTCTACAACGTGCTCGATTCCGAGGGCAACCCGATCGATCCGAAACTCGGCACCGGCCAGATTTACCCGGTCGAAGCGTTCTATCACCAGCTCATCGACGACACCTTGCTGGGCAGCATGGATGCGCGTGATCGCGCCATCCTCGATGCTTCGGCATGCTGGCTTTACAACCGGCCGTTCAAGGCAGGTGATTATCTGGTCACCGTGGCCATGCACATGATCACGAAAGAAATTCCGCAGTGGACGCTGCAAAGCGCATGGTGGTCCGACAAGCCGAATGCCGGCCCGTTTGCTGCCGATCGCCCGGACATCCCGGTGGCCCAGGCACCCGGCCCTTGGCGCAACTATCTGCTCACCGTGGAATACGGCGTCGAATCCGCCCCCGGCGTGCTGCCGACGTCGTTCAATCCATACATTGAATTGGCCGCGGGCCACCCGGTGTCGACGAACTGCCGCAACTGCCATATCCGTGCAGCCTGGCCGCGCGGTGGGTACTTCAACCCCGACCCGGTGCCGACCAATTCCTACCTCGCCCCCGGTGGCCCCGATGCGCTGGCCGACATCCAACTCGACAATCCCGTGTTCACCGGCCTGATGCGCACCGATTTCCAATGGGCATTGGCCGATCGTGCGGGCGCGCCGCCTCAGGAACAGGCGCCGGCAGCCGAACCAGACAAGGCGCCTCAATAACCGACCACTCGCGTTGCCATGGTGATGAGCCTCATCCGAGGCTCATCACCGTGCCCAGTGGATCCATCGCCACCGTGATCAAACGATCGGTTCAGGCGAAGCCCGCCTTCAATGACGTGTGCTTACATCACGATCTCAAGGTTCCGACTTCAACGACTCCAGCATCTCCTTGATGGCTGAAGCAATCGTTTCCGGCCGATCAAGCTGGATGTCGTGCGATGTGTTCGTGACCTCGACCGACTTGCTCCGCGACGAACCGGCCAGGATTCTCTTGTGCGTGAGGTTTCTGGCGTCTTCGATGACCTTGCGAACCTCGGGAGGCACGTCTTCGTCCTGCTGGCCGGCGCGCAACAGGACCAGCGGGATCGCGCCATAGGATTCATCATCAGGGACCGCCGCCGAGAACAATGTGTCGTTGTGCGCGAGCTCGGCTCGAAGCGTGCGCCAGTAAGCAGGCTTGGCCTTGTTGTCTGCCATCGCCTTGGCCACGACGTCGCCCATCCAAGGCGGTGGCGCACGCAGGCAGCGTTCCTGGAGCACGGCACGATCACCTGCTGCAGCAGCCTCTTCGCACAGGGCCAGAATCTTTTCGCGATGCGCCACCTGTTCGGTGATTTCCTGTTGCCAGTCCTGCGGCATTTGTCCATCTGCACCTTGCTCAGGCGGGTCGACCAGCACAATGCCCGCAACCTCATCCGGATGAAGCTGGGCGTATCGGCGCACAATATTGCTGCCCAGCGAGTGACCCACCAGCACGACAGGGGCCGCAATGTCGGCCTGTTTCATCAATGCATGGAGGTCAGCAACGGCTGCTGCCAGATCGCGGGGAAGCGAACCTTCATCACTGAAGCCGTATCCGGCACGGTCGTACGAACAGACTCGGGTCAGACGGGCAATCTGCGGTTGTGCCCGGTACCAGGTACTGGACTCGGTATTCCCGCCCGCCTCCAGAATGACTGTGGGCTCACCTTCGCCGCTGCAGCGCAGATTCATCGCCCGGCCGTCGGCAAGTTTCACCAATTTGTCCGGCTTGGCATAAGCATCAGCAATCAAGTTTTGGTCGGTAGTGATTTCTTCAGCAAGGACAGTCGAACCGGCAAAGCAGGTTGCGAGGATCGATGCGAACACAATGGATTTCATGGATTGTTTCCACAATTGGGATCGATGGATCGAAGTGGCCAGCCGGACCAGTCTTACTGGGCGAGTGGCCGCGCCGAGGGTGCACCCGACTGCGTTAGGCGCATGTTTCGACAGAGCGCTCCGGTCACACTCCGGACAGGTCGTTTCGAATCCGCTCGATCCCTTCGCGATACGTCGTCACGGCGAACTCCGGGAATCGACGCTTGAACTTGCTCGAGTCGAACAGGTTGTCCTGCTGGTACCGCGGGAGCAGTTCGCGGATCTCCCTGACTGGCGGTGAAAAAAGACCTGCGATGGCGAAGGTCCACTTGCCGATCACTTTGTACGACACCGGCTTGCCGAAGACCTCACACGCCAGGGTGACGAACTGTCTGTACGTCAGCCGGTCGTCGCAACATGGCAGATGCCAGGTCTGCCCATAGGCATCGGGTGTGTTGCCCAGAACGGCCAGGCCCCGGCTTGCGTCGGGCGTCCAGATCAATGTGCGCAGGGTGTCATCACGCATCGGAACACGCGGCGACTTCCCGGCTTTGAGTCGGTCGATCACCAACGCGTTCGTGAAGCTCTGGGTTTTGCCCGGGCCATAAAATTCCGGTGCGCGCGCAATCAGCACCGGGATGTCGCCGCGTGCCATCTCAGCCAGGACCATGTTGGTCATCCGCGCACGGACAAGACCCTTGCCTCCGACCGGCGCAAACACGGTCTCCTCGGTCAGCACCCGATTGTCCTGCGGGTACATGTAGGTGTTGTCGAAGTAAGCGAACTTCGCGCCCGCAGCCCGACAGGCATCCAGCGCGTTCTGCAGCATCGTCGGGAACTGCTTCTCCCACAGCGCCGTATCCGGTAGCAGGCCGGCAGTGAAGTAGATAATGCTGCTGCCTTCGACCGCCTTGGCGGTCTGCCTGGCATCGAGCAGATCGGCAGATACGACGGTATCCGTGTCGTTGACCTTCCGCGGATGTCGACTGACGAGGCGGAGGTCGCCGGTATGAGTGCGCTGCAACTCGCGCGCCAACTCCACGGCAATCTGGCCGTTTGCGCCCAATATGGTTTGCATCAACGTTCCTCTCGTATCGGCACGCATGCCGCATGAAGTGTGATTCGTGTGCCTTCGTATCGACTTCAGAACGCAAAGCGCCAAGCTCCGTTCGACATCGTGGGTGAAGCTCGTCGGGCACTACTGTATTGGAACAAGCGAAGTCGCAATCAGCCGACTATCTGTATCCGACTCGCAAACAGCATGGCACCACAGGACCGGCCAACAAGCGGGAGTTGTTCGCCAGTTGCTTCGCGATCGGTCAGGAATGCTCCGGGTTGCGTCAAGCAGTCGGTGCGCCGGTACACCGAACCTTCGCCTCGACCAAGTCTGGCATTCAATCCAGCGAAAAACAGGGGTAAAGCGCGGGTAGGTCTCGCGCCGGCGAATCTAGATTGGGGTCGTCCGAAACACTGGAGTCGACCATGCCGAATGTGCCCCGATCGCGAACAGTCGAAGAAGTCCCGCGGTTCTGCCTCAGACACGGGAGATGGCAGCTTTTTCTGCCCGACATGAAGCCCGACACATTCAAAGCCGACCGAGCACACCCTTTGGATCAGCCGAAGGCGCTGCTTCAACACCATGTGTCGGAAACGAATTTGCGGCCGGGGATGACTCAATTGTCAAAATCGTGCCAAAATGTGTCTTATCGTCACCGCCAGTCGGTCGGCGCAGGAAATTCGGTGGCTATGGGGTCACTGCTTGGGGGATTCGCTTCGGGCGAGTCCGGAAACTTGATGGAAAGCGAATGATGCAATCTCGTTGGATCTCTGTGCTGCTTTTGGCCGCAGTGGCCCCTGTTGGCGCCAAGACGGCTCCCGCAGCCATCCCGGACCATGAAGCCTCGCCGGCCGCAGCGGCCCGATCTCCCGAATCACTCCCCGTGGCGACCTTGCCGCCCGAGTTGCGTGCCAGCATTGAATCGGGCGCCACCGGCGACTGGTCGGCACGCGCCGGAGAGTCCCTGCGCGACGTTTTGACCCGATGGACCGGTTCGGCAGATTGGGTACTGCTGTGGGCCACAGATGCCGAGCGCAATATCGTGCTTGATTCCGACTTGGACTTCCCCGCCGGAACCACGCTGCGGGATGCCGTACGGACCATGTTCCGGGCGCTGTCTCGCGGCACGTCGGGGGTGAAGGCTTGCGAGTACAGCAACCGAACTTTGCGCATCGTGGCCCTTGGAGCTCGCTGTGAATAAGCGCGGACTTGTCCTGATGGCCATCACCTCTGCGATCGCTCCGCTCACTGGCTGCGCACTGACCCATGGCCAGCAACACGCCGGACTTGTCCAGGCCGGCATCCGTGAACAAGCAACAGTCGCCGCACGCAGTCTCGCCAGCCCAAACCCGGAAGAATCGTTCTACGAGGTCATTGACGACGTCTGGGTCGGATCCCGTCCGGCCGTGTCACCGCAGCCTGAGATGCCGGCAGTCTTGCAAGCCGCTGTGGATCGAAGTGGCCAGACCGCTTTGACGCTCCCCGAGGTTGCTGCCTGGCTCTCCAGGCACTACGGCGTGCAGGTGAATCTGGCCGACGACGTTCTGCGCATGCAGGAACTCGACCACCCGCTGGTCTTGTCGCATCAAGGCAACGTCGGGAGCTTCCTCGACTTGCTGGCCGCACGTGCCGGCGTCTCATGGCGATGGTCGGGAGCCCGCGTCGAACTGTTCGTGCGCGAGACCAGGGCCTATCAGTTCGATGCCTTGCCGTTCAGCACCGCCATCGACAACACGATCAGCAACGTCAATACATCGGGTAACTCCGGATCGGCCGCTGCATCCGGAAGCGGTGCTGCAACCGGCATCACGACCAGTTCCGGGCAAACCACGGCGCTGAACGCTCGCGTGGACCCGTTCGAAGCCCTCGTCCGCGACATCGAAGCCATGGTCGACCGGAAGAACGGTTCAGTCATCGCAAATCGATTCCTTGCCACGGTGTCGGTCACCGACACACCCCAGGTGCTTGAGCGTGTCGGCGCCTACATCAAGTCGGCGAATGTCGCAGCCACTCGCCAGGTGCAGTTTTCGGTCAAGGTTCTGTCTGTCGAACTGGATTCCAGCGACAGTTACGGCATCAACTGGAACATGGTGTACCGAGACCTGAATAGCCGGTTCGGCATCAGCACCGAATTGTTGTCGAATGCAACCAACGCCACCAACTCGGCAACGATCAGTCTGCTCAATCCGAACAGCCGATTCGATGGCTCCCAAGTCCTGCTCGAAGCACTGAGTGAACAGGGTGAAGTAAGCGTCGAGCAGAGTGCAAACCTGATTACGCTGAACGGTCGCCCGGCACCGATCCAGGTGACCGAAGACACCGCCTATCTGCCCAGTGTTACGGCACTGCAGGTACCCAATGCCGGCGCCACAACATCGTTCCAGGGCGCAACCGTGACCACTGGATTCGCGATGCGGCTGACCCCGCTGGTTCGCGCGAATGATGACGTGATCGTGCAGCTGGAACTGAACCTGTCGAACTTGCGCAACTTGCGTCAGATTTCGCCGGGGCTGGGTCTCACGGCAGAACAACCGGAAGTCGATCGGAGACAGATTGCACCTCAAGTTCTGCTCCGTTCCGGGGCCACCATGGTGCTTTCCGGCTTCGAGCAGACACGCGCCAGCGGCAATCAGCGCGGCATCGGGTCACCCCGATTCCAGGCACTTGGTGGCGGCACGCGCAGCAGCAGCCGAAAGTCCACGATGGTCGTGTTGATCACGCCGGTCGTGATCTGACGGGACAGCCATGATCGAGATTGTGGTCAGCCTTGGAGGACGCAGTTACAAAGCCGTTGGCGGCCTGACCTGGGTCAATCTGAGCACTGTTGAGCCGGGCAGTATCGGCCGGGAGAGTGCTCCACCCGGCTCGGGCAAATTGCCGCTGCGTGCATTGCGCAAGGTTCTGGGTCAGCGAAGCATACGGACCGGAGTCTGTCTGCAGGATGCGGCTGATCCAGCCAACTGGATGCTGGGTTATCTGCCACGTCCCCCGCGTGAAGCCTACTCGGCGATGGTCTGGATGGCCTTGTCGAACCCGCGCGAACGAATCCTCTACGTCCAACAACAGGAGTCCGGAGTCACCTGGGTTGCCGCCACCGATCAAGGGCGGATCGGCCTGTCGACTGAAGTCGACGCGCTGATCACCGGAGACCAGGCTTTGCGCACGGCGATCGATGGACTCCTCGAACACTGGACTTCCGAGGAGGTTCCGTTCCGGGTCGTCCTCAACCTGCGCAACCGGATCACGACCCCGATGCTCGAACGCGCCATCCAGCGCGGGTTGGCCAGCACCGGTACCCTTGCCGATTTGGTTTGTGTTCCGCCGCCGACTGCAGCGAGGCTTCAACGCCTACTTCCTCTGCCACTCGGCAACGCGCTGATTCTTGCCGCAGCCGGTATCGCCGGCCTGTACCTTGCCGGTG
>JBEIPT010000314.1:0-4575 GCA_040376895.1 Lysobacteraceae bacterium
CCGCCAGTCGGGATTCAAGCAGTCGGTTCGTTTCCTTCTGCTGATCCAGTTCGACACTCAGCTGCTGTACCGCACCTGCCAGGATTGCAGTCAAGCGGTCGTACTTGACCCCCTCGATCTGGCCGCCCTTGTTGCGCGTGATCAGCCGTTCGTCAATCTCTGCGACTTCTTCGGCCACAAAGCCGACGTCTGCGAGATTGGAGTCGTTCCAGAGATAGTCAACCGGCCGAAGGGCAAGAACGGCGTCCAGGCCAAGTGCCAGGTCGCCGATGTCATGTTTATAGCGTTTGCTGGAGCTGCAGGTGCTGATCTCGGCGGTTGACGTGTTCTGGCAGAGCGCGAGGCCCCCGGCGGTACCCAGACTACCCAGGCGAAGGACGCCGTTGGCGCGGACCTCGATGCTTCCGGTCGCGCTACCCAGGCTGAGTGTATCGGTCGAACTGGTATAGGCAATCCGTCCGCGAACGGCCTGGCTCCCGGTACCAAAAATGAGGCCACTGGAATTCGTGGCGCCCACGCCGGTCAGCAGATGCAGGAACGTGCTGCTGTCGGTTTCAAATGAGGCGACACTGGTACCGAAGCCGCTTGCGTTGGCAGGCAACCCTGACTTGCTGGACACAACATTAAAAATGGTCCGCGGTGATTGAGCGAAGGTGTCGCTGCCCAGTTGCCTTTGAAATACCGCGCCGCCGTTGGCGCGCACCAGGAATTGTTCCGGCCCGGTCGAGATGAAAGAGGTCGAGATCGATCCGCCCCAGCTGAAGGTCCCCTCGTCCCCATTGACGTCGGCAGTCTGCCCGCACAAGCCCGCAGCGGCAGCACTGTTCGACGAGCGCACTTTCGCCATTCGTCCACCGGCCCAACTGGCCACGCCGCCCGCACAATTGTCGCGGCCGCCGGCCACGGCGCTGTATTGCCCGGACGCCACATTGCCGACACCGCCCATGCTGAGACTGTGTTCGGCCAGAGCCTTGTTGGATTGCCCGCCCAGAACGGCACTGTAGTTGCCGCTGACCAGATTCACGTCGCCGCCGCCGACGACCGAAAACGAGGACAGCGAGCGATTGCCGATGCCGCTGCCAACAAAGGAATACGGGCCGCTGGCATCATTCTTGAGGCTGGCATCCGGCACTCCTGCTGCTGTGGCGGTTGCGCCGCCACCGGCAACCGTCGAACCGAGGCCGGCGATATTCGTCGGTGAGCCCATGGCAATCGAAAAGTTGTGGCCCTGGGTGGCGTCGAAGTATTGGATTCCGGCGAACCGCTGACTGTTCACGCCCATCTGAAGGGGCTGGTTGTCCAGGGTGCCGATGAAGTTTGCGCCTGTGGTGCCACTGTTGCCGCTCAGGCCCCAAGCATTCTCCGAGCCAGCGGGTCCGGTCGGGCCGACAGGTCCGGTTGGACCAGCAGGCCCCTGAGGCCCTGTAGGTCCGGTGATGCTGGTTTCACAGGTCACGGTGCCATCGGTATTGACAGCCCGAATCGCCTGTCCTGATGGACAGCTGCTGCCGACTCGCGCCTGAACCTGTGCCGAGTTGATCTGTGTCGTGCCGATCGCGCCGGCAGTCACGGTTGTCGCGGTTTGTGCGAGCGTGGCAAACAGGGCTTGCGGCGTAGGAATGATCTTCGTCGGCGGATCCATGTTGGTGAAGGCGCCGCTGGAAGCGCCGGGTCGTATACCAATCAACAACAGATAGTCCTCGCCGACTGTCGGCTCGCCGAAGTCGAGTTCCACGCTGAAGACCCCGGCGCTGACCGGCACGTCGTTCTTGATCAAGGGCAAACCGATGACGAAGCCGCCTGTGGTTACGAGCGTGAACTGCAGGTCGTAAGTCCCCGTCGCCGGAAGGGTGGCATCCGTCAGCGACCCCTGATACGTGAAGGTATTGCCGATGGCAAAAGCAGGGCTGGACAGGGCGGTCAAAAGTGCGAAGGCAAGTGCGTGAATCTTCATGGTCTGATCCTTGGGCAATAGGGTCGGCAGGGGTTTCGAGTTCAGTTCTCGAATCCGTTGACAAAGAGCGAGTCAGGCAAGGGCGCCATCGGGCCATGGAAGCCGCCGGTCAGTTGGTAAACGCCCCCGGACACTCGCGTCACCGCGCTCTGGCCGACGGTCCCGACCAAGGCATAGCTGCCGCCAACCGAGGCGCTGCCACCTGCCGCGATCACTTGTTTTCTCAGTTCATAGACACCACCGATCGGGCCGATCTTGGCGAACGAAGCCGTGGCCATGAGGCATGCCAATGCAATTTCGGTCTTCGCGTCGCCGATCGGAGCGTCCCAGCAAACGCCGCGTTGGGCATTTGCCGCGTTGAACTGCGTCGACAGGCCAAGCTGCGTGAAGTGTTTGGCGTCAAGGGCGATTTCGGTTTTCAGCACCAGAGCGTTGGGTGCGGTGCGGTCACGCCCCTGGATCTTGGCGTCCGGCTCGAACGCGACCGAAAAGGTCCCGCCCACCACGGCAACCTGTTGCAGCGTCACTGCCGGTGCCACGAGGTAGGGCGAGCGGGGTTCCATGAACGTCAGGCGGAGGTCGTACCGGCCGTCCGGGACGTGGGTTCCAGCGTCCAATGTGGCCAGGTAAGTCCATGATTCGGCTGCGGCTCCCGGCGCAAAGGCCAGCAAAGCGAGGAAAGCATAGAGGCGGTTCAAAGCGAGCTCCCGAGCTTGTGTGTTGTTCACAGACAGGGGAAACGGCGAACCGCGGCCAACCCTGACATGCCGAACATTGGCGGTGATGGAACCGTGCATCTGTCGACCGGGCGATGCACCGAATCGCCCTTGAAGCGACAGACAAGTGCCCACGCCGGTCGGCCCTCGGGTTTCTGGCTGCACCGAGGTCGCCAAGCTGGCACAATACGCGACCATTTTCGGCCCCGGGTCAGCCCGGGGCAGCCGTTTCCCCAACCGACCAGGTGTCCGGATGAATTTTCACGAGTACCAAGCGAAGCAATTGTTCGCCGACTACAGCATTCCCGTGCCGGCAGGACGCGTTGCGTCCACGCCCGCCGAAGCCATGGAGGCAGCCCATGCCATCGGTGGCGAGCAGTGGGTAGTGAAGGCGCAGATCCACGCGGGTGGCCGCGGCAAGGCGGGTGGCGTCAAGCTCGTCAAGACCATCGAAGACGTCCGTGATGCGGCCGCCAAGATGCTCGGCACCAAGATGGTGACGTACCAGTCGGCTGGCCGTGGCCTGCCGGTGGATACGGTGCTGATCTCGGAAGCGAACGACATCGAGCAGGAGCTGTATCTGTCGTGCCTCGTTGACCGCGCCACCAAGTCGGTGAGCTTCATTGTCTCGGCCGCCGGTGGCGTCGACATCGAACAGGTCGCGAAGGAAACCCCTGAAGCGATCCACACGGTGATCGTCGACTACGTTCAGGGTCTGCAGCCTTACCAGTGCCGCAAGGTCGGTTTTGCGATGGGCCTGAACAGCAAGCAGGTCGGCCAGCTGACGAAGATCATGCTGGGCGTCTACAAGCTGTTCATGGAACAGGACATGGCGCTGATCGAACTGAACCCGTTGGCCATTGTTGCCAATGGCGATCTGATGGCGCTGGATGGCAAGCTGAACTCGGACGACAACGCCGAATTCCGCCATCCGAAGCTTGCCGCGATGCGCGACATCGCCCAGGAAGATCCGGCCGAAGCCAAAGCTGCCGATCACCACCTGAACTACGTTCAGATGGACGGCAACATCGGTTGCATGGTGAATGGTGCTGGCCTGGCCATGGCCACGATGGACGTGATCAAGCTCGCAGGCTCCGAGCCGGCGAACTTCCTCGACGTCGGCGGCGGCGCCACGAAGGAGCGCGTGACCGAAGCGTTCAAGCTGATCCTCAGCTCCGACAAGGTCAAGGCCATCCTGGTGAACATCTTCGGTGGCATCGTTCGCTGCGACATGATTGCCGACGGCATCATCGCTGCGGTCAAGGATGTCGGTGTGACGATCCCGGTGATCGTGCGCCTTGAAGGCACCAACGTGGAAAAGGGACGTGAGCTTCTGGCCAATTCCGGCTTCAAGATCATCCCAGCCACCGATCTCAATGATGCGGCCAAGAAAGCGGTCGCGGCCGTGCAAGGTTAAGGAGTGCCCACGTGAGCGTATTGATCAACAAGAACACCAAGGTCATCTGCCAGGGTTTCACCGGCAGCCAAGGCACTTTCCATTCCGAGCAGGCGCTCGATTACGGTACCCAGCTTGTCGGTGGCGTGACGCCCGGCAAGGGCGGCGCGACCCACGTCGGTCTGCCGGTATTCGATACCGTCGAAGACGCGGTCAATGAAACCGGCGCCGATGCGACCATGATCTTCGTGCCGCCGCCGTTTGCGGCCGATGCCATCCTGGAAGCAGCCGACGCCGGCATCCGCGTGATCGTCGCGATCACCGAAGGCATTCCGGTGCTCGACATGCTGCGGGTCAAGAACGCGCTGCGCGGCTACGACGACTGCGTGCTGATCGGACCGAACTGCCCCGGCATCATCACGCCGGGCGAGTGCAAGATCGGCATCATGCCGGGCCACATCCACAAGCCGGGCAAGATCGGCATCGTGTCGCGATCCGGCACCTTGACC
>JBEIPT010000469.1:0-2792 GCA_040376895.1 Lysobacteraceae bacterium
ATCCAGGCCTTCGAGCCGTTCACGGTGTCCGAAATTCGCGCCGAGGGCCTGCAGCGCCTCGAAATCGGCACGGTGCTGACCTACCTACCGCTATCGGTGGGCGATCAGCTCAACAGCGGGACGTCGCGTCAGGCGATCCGCGCGCTCTATGCCTCCGGCCTGTTCGAGGATGTGCAGCTCAAGCGCGACGGCAATTCGTTGGTCATTGCGGTTGAAGAGCGACCGGCGATCTCCAGTTTTACGCTGGAAGGCAACGAGAAGATCGGCGGTGACGAGCTGAAGCAGTCACTGAAGGATATTGGACTGGCCGACGGCGAGCTGTTCCGGCGCGAGTTGCTGGATCAGGTCGAGCAGGAACTGCGCCGCCAGTACTACTACAATGGTTACTACGACGTCGCGATCAAGACGGACGTGACCGAGGAGCCGAATAACCGCGTCAAGCTGAAGATCGAGGTGAAGGAAGGTCGCGTCACCAAGATCACCGACATCAATATTCTCGGCAACTCGGTGTTCAGCGAGGAAGAACTGCGCGAGCAGTTCGAGCAGCAGGCGACGAACTGGATGCCGTTCCAGCGCACGGACCGCTACTCCAAGCAAAAGCTGGTCGGCGACCTGGAAAAGCTGCAGTCCTACTACCAGGACCGTGGTTACCTGAAATTCAGCGTGGATTCGGTGCAGGTTGCACTGACGCCGGAAAAGGAATCGATCTACATCACGGTCAACGTGACCGAGGGTGACATCTACAAGGTCAAGGACCGCCGTTTCTCCGGCGAGACGATCCTCAACGAGCTGTTCCTGTCGGCACTGACAACGACGCGTGCCGGTGATGTGTTCTCGCGCAAGCAGGCCACGGAATCTGCAGAGCGCATCGAAGCGGCGCTGTCGGATGTCGGGTATGCCTTCGCCAAGGTCAATCCGATCCCGGAAGTCGACGAGCCGAACAAGCAGGTCAGCATCAACTACTTTATCGAGCCGGGCAAACGCACTTATGTGCGCCGGATCAACTTCTCGGGCAACGCCGGAACCAACGACGAAACGCTGCGTCGCGAGATGCGCCAGCTGGAAGCGGCACCGTTCTCGAAATCTTCCGTCGAGCGCTCGCGCGTGCGTCTGGCGCGCCTGCCGTTCATCGAGGAGGCCGAGGTCGACACGCGCCCGGTGCCGGGCAGCGACGATCTCGTGGACCTCGTCTTCAAGATCAAAGAGCGTCCGCCGGGCTCGGTTCAATTCGGCGTCGGTTACTCGGGTGCGCAGGGCTTCCTGGTCACCGGGCAGCTGACCCACACAAACTTCCTCGGCACGGGCAATCGGCTGGATCTGGCGATTGAAAACAACGTGATCTCGCGCGCCGTCAATTTCTCGTGGACAGATCCTTATTTCACCGAAGATGGCATTAGCCAGACGGTGTCGGCGTTCTACCGCGAGTCGGAGTCGGTGATCCGTTTCTCCTCGGGCTTCAACTCCAACATCCTGGGCGCCAACCTGACCTACGGCATCCCGCTGTCAGAGTATGTGGTGTTGCGTGCCGGCTTCGGCGTCGAGGAAGTGGCGCTGGAAACTTTTGCGGCCAGCAGTTCGGATGAGGTGTTGCGCTTCGTCGTCGAAAATGGCGCGAACTTCTCGACCTTCCAGTTCCGAACCGGCATCAGCTACGACACGCGCAACCGTACGTTCTTCGCCAGCCGCGGCTCGCTGCACTCGCTGAGTCTCGACGTGGCGGTGCCGGGCAGTGACCTTGAGTTCTACAACGCCAGCTACCGCGCGCAGCAGTACGTGCCGCTGTTCTGGAAATTCTTCCTCGAGGTCAACGGCTCCGTTGGCCTGGTCGAGGGCTACGG
This sequence comes from Lysobacteraceae bacterium, assembly GCA_040376895.1. Classification (GTDB taxonomy): domain Bacteria; phylum Pseudomonadota; class Gammaproteobacteria; order Xanthomonadales; family Ahniellaceae; genus Ahniella. Next base: position 1,839 of record JBEIPT010000469.1, read on the forward strand.
TAATACCAAGTCAGTGCCGCCGTATGAGAATTTCTTCGCCGGTGGTCCGCGCACCGTGCGCGGTTACCGTGATGGTTCGCTGGGCCCGCTGGATACACCGTTCGGCAATCCGTTCGGCGGCAAGCTGCGCACCACCGCGCAGACTGAGTTGATCATTCCGTTGCCGATGGAGAGCGATGGCCGGTCGACGCGACTGGCGGCGTTTTTTGATATCGGCAACGTGTACGCAGAGCCCGGCGATTTCGCGGTCGATACGTTGCGTCAGTCGGCCGGTATCGCTTTCTCCTGGTTCACGCCGTTCCTGGGCCTGCTCGACCTCAGTTATGCCTTCCCGCTGAATGCCGAGAAGGGCTTCGATGAGGTCGACCGGTTCCAGATCACATTCGGCTCCGGGTTCTGATCCGGGCCATTCGCACTTCATCAGTACCATTACGAGAGAGACACATGAAGACTTTTATCCGCATGCTTGCCGTTGCCGCCGTCGCGGCATTCACCGCACTGCCGGCCTACGCCCAGAACACCGGGACCAAGATTGCGACCGTCCGTATCGGCGATATCGCCAATCAGGCCCCGCAGTTCAAGGCTGTCAATGAGAAGCTCAAGACCGAGTTCGAGCGTCGTCAGAACGAATTCGAGGCCGACATGAAGAAGTTCCAGGACGATGGCAACAGCTTCAAGAAGGAGGCTGACATCCTGGCCGCTGCCGATCGCGCCAAGAAGGAAAAGGATCTGCTGACCCGTCAGGTGGACCTGCAGTCCAAGGGCCGTACTCTCCAGGAAAAATTCCAGCGGCGTCAGCAGCAGCTGATCAATGAGGCCGAAGGCAAGCTCAAGAGCGTGATCGAGCAGGTTGCCAAGGAGAAGGGTGTCGCCGTGGTGATCGTCAACCCGGCCTATGCCAGCCCGGAGGCGGACCTGACCGCTGAGGTTCTGAAGCGCCTGCAGGCGCCGGGC
>JBEIPT010000014.1:0-21443 GCA_040376895.1 Lysobacteraceae bacterium
GCCCTGCGTGATTCGTCACTGGGACCTTGGGGCGCGCTCCGGCAATGTGCTGATGGAACCGCAGAACAAGGTTGTCTGAAGACGTTTGCAATGAACGCAGCCTATGCGCCACAAGCCACACGGAATTTGCAGGCCCGGCACTATCGGATCATGGAGGATCTGCTTGAAGTCGAACCCCGGCGGATCGAAGTTGCGCATCAAGAGGCTTCGCCGGTATTGGAAGAAACGTTCGTGGCATTCGATGACCCCGGTCGACTGATGGGCCAGTTGGCTCATAACTTTGCCGGTCGGATTCTGGCTCAGATCGCCGTGCCCGCGTTCGATTGGGGGCGGCGTTTGCATGACCAGGAAGCTTTGCGGCGCATGATCGTGCTGAAGCGCGAGGCGAGGGAACAGCGGATCGAGCCCGAGGGCATGAATGAGTTCTTGTCCAAACAGACTGAAGATCTGAGAAATCCGTTTACCGGTGAGCCTTTCGGCTGGAATGTCGAGACATCCGAAATCCACTTCGTTCCGAGCGCGTCCAGCTATTGGAAGCGTGAGACCCTGAGCGTCGTTTATTGATCCTATGGACTCGCCCATCGCGCGGATTCGGCCATCAAATGCGCCAGAAACACCCGCGCGATCGGCGAGGGCTGTTTGCCCTTTAGCCTTACGACATGCCATTTGGATTCGATCGGGAATCCACTCACGTCCAGTATGGAGACGCCGTGTTCCTGTGTCTGGCCGTGCAGGGTGTGCGCGGACAGCACAGCTAGTCCCAAATTACCCGCGACCGCTTCCTTGATGGCTTCGTTGCTGCCGAGTTCCAGCCGCAGATTCGGTTTGAACCTGAGGCGTTTGAAATGTGCATCGACCGCCATCCGGGTGCCGGATCCCCGTTCGCGCAGAATGAATCGCGACTGGGCCAATTCCGCCAAGGGGATGTTCCGTTCGCCAGCGAACCGATGTGTGTTGGGCCCGATGACGACAAGCGGATTCGGCATCAATACCTGATCCTCCAGTTCCATGTCGGTCGGCGGCGTCGACATGATGTAGAGATCATCGAGATTGTCGCGCAGGCGTTGCACGACACCATCGCGGTTCAGCACTTCGAGCGCGATGTCGATCTCGGGATGTACGGCGCAGAAGCTGCCCAGCAGTCTCGGCACAAAATACTTCGCCGTGCTCACCACGGCCACCCGAAGCTTGCCGCGGGTCAGGCCCTTCGTGGCATCCATGACCTGCTCGAAAGCAGACCACTCATCGACAATGGATCGCGCCGTTCGCGCCAACTGCTTTCCGGCGTCGGTCAGGTGCACGCGTTTGCCGATTACCTCGTGCAGCGGGACGCCGATCGACTGGGAAATCTCTTTCAGCTGCATCGATGCCGTGGGCTGGGTCACGTGGCAAGCCCGGGCGGCACGGCTGACGCTGCCGGTGTCTGCGAGGGCCAGGAACAGGCGCAATTGCCGAAACGTCACATTCATAGGGAAAATCGTATGGTCAGGTCAGCAAAAATCGATTGTACCTGATCAACGCAAGTGCCTAGCATGGTCAAAATCGGAGATTCACCATGCACAACCTGCTTGACCCCGCGATTCTGTTCTTCGTGTTTGGCGTGTTCGCGGGAGCGGTCCGGTCCAACCTGGAAATTCCGCCGGCGATCGCGAAGTTCCTGTCGCTGTACCTGTTGATGGCGCTTGGCCTGAAGGGCGGCTTTGCACTGGCCGAATCGGGTCTGAGCAATACCATCCTGGTCAGCCTGAGTGCTGCCTTGCTGATGGCATTCGTGGTGCCGGTGCTGGGTTATCAGTTCCTGAAGAGCCGCGTCTCGCGTTTCGACGCCGCAGCGATCGCCGCTTCGTATGGCTCGGTCAGTGCCGTGACCTTTGTCACCGCCATGCAGTATCTCGAAACCCACAATATGGCGCCGGGCGGGCACATGGCCGTAGCCCTGGTGATCATGGAGTCACCAGCGATCCTCATGGCAGTGCTGCTGGCCAACATGCTGCGACAGCGGCAGGCACGCGATACTCCCTTGGCTGTCCCGGATTCGATTGGTGCGATCGGAGGTCAGGCATCGGGAACATTGTCGATGCGCAAGATTCTCCATGAGTCGTTTACTGATGGTGCCCAGTTGTTGCTGCTTGGCGGAATGGCTGTTGGTTTCCTCAGTGGGGATGCAGGCAAGGCGGTCATGGCGCCGTTCTCGATCGACCTGTTCAAGGGCATGCTGGCGTTCTTCCTGCTCGACATGGGGTTGATGGTGGCGAAGAGTTTCAGTGCCGTACGAGGTCGTTCGTTCGCGTTGATTGCCTATGCGAGTCTGGCGCCGCTCGTCCACGCCGCGATAGCGTTGGGTGTGTCCGCGCTGCTCAGGCTGCCGGTCGGGGATGCCGCGTTGCTGATGGTGTTGTCCGCCAGTGCGTCCTACATCGTCGTGCCTGCGGTGCTGCGATTTGCGATTCCGGAGGCCAATCCGTCGATCTATCTCGGCTTGTCGCTCGGGGTGACGTTCCCGCTGAACATCCTGTTCGGGATCCCTCTCTATGCTTACGCGGCCAAATATCTGCTGGCCTGAAGTAATCCTTGCAGCTCTTTGCAAGTTGCTCACATCGTGCCGACAGGGCTTCGGACATCGTTTTCGAATGAGCACCCAAGCCCTTGTCTGGTTCAAGCGCGACTTGCGTACCAGCGACCACGCACCGCTTCACGCCGCAGCCGCATGCGACGCGGCTGTGGCTTTGTACGTGGTCGAACCGGCTTGGCTCCGAAGCGACGAATGTGACGCGCAACACCTGGCATTCGCCGAACAGCGCGTTGAAGCATTGCGCGCAGAGCTTGCGAACCTCGGGTTGCCGCTGTTGATTCGATACGGTCGCGTCACCGACGTGCTGGACTCGATTCGCCGCAACTTTGAGTTCACGCATCTCTTCAGCCATGAAGAAACCGGCCCCGGCTGGAGTTATCGGCGCGATCGTGCGGTGGCCGGGTGGTGTCGCCAGACGGGTGTGGTCTGGCGTGAGTGGCCGCAGAACGGCGTGGTCCGCGCATTGCGGGATCGCGGAGGTTGGGCAAGCCAATGGCAACGACGTATGGAAGCTCCGTGTGTTGTGTCGCCGGGCTTTTTGCATGGGGTGTCCGCCATTGACCATGGCGTTTGGCCCGCCAAAGCAATCGCTGCGTCAGGCTATGGTTCTGCACGCGCCATTCCCGAATCGGCATCGCACGCTGCACAAAGTGTGCTGCACTCGTTTCTGCGCGGCCGAGGCGCTCGATATCGACGGGAGTTGTCCAGCCCGCTGACCGCACCATCAGCTTGCTCGCGACTCAGTCCCTATCTCGCATTCGGGGTCATGTCGATGCGCGAGGTGCATCAGGCAACCGAAGCACGAATTGCCGAACTTCGCGCTGACCGCGATCCGACTGCCTCCGATCAGGCTTATCACTTGCGGGGGTCCGCGGCACGGCTCCGTTGGCATTGCCACTTCATGCAGAAGCTCGAGTCCGAGCCCGAAATCGAATTTCGCAACATCGCGCGCAGTTACGACGGCTTGCGCGAAGACCAGTTCGACCGCGCGCGTTTCCAGGCGTGGTGCAATGGCCACACCGGCTTTCCGATGATTGATGCCTGCATGCGCTCGCTGAATGCCACCGGTTGGCTGAACTTCCGCATGCGCGCGATGCTGGTGAGCTTTGCCGCATACCATCTTTGGTTGCATTGGCGCGAACCGGGTCTGCACCTTGCGCGCCAGTTTCTCGACTTTGAGCCGGGCATCCACTGGAGTCAGATGCAGATGCAGTCGGGTCCCACCGGCATCAATACCTTGCGGGTGTCTTCGCCGTCACGGCAGCAAGCCGATCACGATCCGCGGGGTGAGTTCATCCGGCGCTGGGTGCCGGAGTACGGCACCTCCGCCTATCCGCCGCCGATCGTTGACGAACGTCTGGCGGCCCAGGAGGCCAAAAAACGGCTGTATGCCATACGACGAAGCGGCACTGCACGGACGGAAGCGGCGGCGGTCCAGCAACGCCATGGTTCACGCAAGAGTGGCCTGCCCCAGTCGAAGCGGCGCAAAACGGTGTCGAAAGCAACGCCGCCGAAACAAGGTTCCTTGTTCGGCGACGAGGGTCTGTCATGAATCGCAAAGCCGGAAGTGGCCACCGAGGCAACAAGGCTTCGCTGCCGAGCAAGCTCTGCGTCGTCTGCCATCGACCGATGACGTGGCGACGTGCCTGGGCCAAAAACTGGGATGAGGTCCGCTACTGCTCCGATGCCTGCCGCCGGCTCAAATCGTCAGTGCGCAAGGACTGAGTGAATCACTTGCGTGCTGTCTGACTGAACGCCACGCTGCCGAGAATCAGGGCCGCGGCAATGGCCATGGGCAGCGTCGGTGGCTCGTTCAGAAGGAGCCATGCCCAGGCCACGGCGAACAAGGGCACCAGATACGTCACGGTCACCGCGCGCGGCGCGCCGATGCGGGCGATAAGGCGGTAATACAGCGCGTAAGCCACGCCGGTGCAGATCACGCCCAGCGCGATTGCGGCTCCCACCGCGGGCATCGACACGGAATGTGTCGGCCAGAACCACGCCGAAAACGGCAGCAAAGACAGGCTTGCGCATGACAAGGTGGCCGCGGCCACGGCGATGGGCGGCAAGCCCATCAGGTGGCGCCGGACCAGATTGGCGCCAATGCCATACAGGACTGCAGCGCTGGTGCCGGCCAAGACTGCGGCACCGATGCTGGCACCGGCGGTTTTTGCACTGGCCAGCACGACCACTCCGGCGAAGCCCACGAACAATGCCAGGCCACGTTTCCAACCAATCTTCTCGCCGAACATCAGCACCGCAAACAGGGCCGTGAACAACACCGCCATGGCGTTCGTGATGGCGCCGATGCCAGCCGGTGCATGTTGTGCGGCATAGGCAAACAGTGCGAATGGCACTGCGGAATTGATCACGCCGATCATCGCCAGCGTGGGCCAGATTCCGGCCGGAAACCGCTGACGCTCGCGCCACAGGAACGGCAGCAGGATGATCGCGCCCAGTGCCAATCGAATCTCGGCCAGCGCCGCGGTGCCGAATTCGGGTGCGGCCACGCGCTGGAACATGAAACTCGCGCCCCAGATGGCGCCAAGCAGGGCCAGTTCCAGCGGTGACATCCAGTCGCGGGATGCAGGTTGGGCGACGGCGGTATCCGTACAAACGGCACTCATGGGTACATCCTGTTCAAGTCGATGCCCTATTGTCGATAGCCAGCGTGGGCTTACAAGCGCATACTTTCCGGGCCAGACACGAATCAGATTTGAGGCTCATCATGACCATGCGCACCGAGTTCCTGTCCGCTCTTGCCGCCTTCGAAGCGGCAGCAAGGCATCAGAACTTTGCCCGCGCCGGTGCCGAGCTGAACATCACCGCCAGCGCCATCAGCCATCATGTCCGCAAGCTGGAACAGCGTCTGCGCGTCACGCTGTTCGAGCGTCATGCCCGCGGCGTGCGCCTGACCGCAGAGGGTCGCCGACTTGCCGATTGTGCAAGCAGCGCGATGGCCGATATCGAATCCGTCGCCGCCTCGCTGGCACCGGTGAACCAGGCCAAACCGATCGTCCGCATCAGCACGCTGCATTCGCTGGTGTACACATGGTTGTTGCCCAGGTTGCCATCGTTCATCAGCAAACATCCGGATATTCGTCTCGGCATCGTCACCGAAGCGGCGCTGGCGCGATTCGAAGACGGTGGCGCGGACCTGGCCATTCGCCATGGACCCGGGCACTGGCCGGGGCTGACGTCGCTGCATCTGATGGACGACACACTGTTTCCGGTGGCATCGCCGGCGTTCCAGAAACGGGCGCGGATCAAACACGCCAACGATCTGCTGCGTCAGCCATTGATCCACGATCTGGCCCGTCAAGGCTGGCACGACTGGTTTCGCGCACTGGGTATCGATGGCGCGCAGGTCCAGGAGCAACTGGTGTTCAGTGACAGCACCGATGCGCTCAAGGCAGCGGCCTGCGGGCTCGGCGTCACGCTGGCACGCGGCGTCATCGCCAAACCCTATCTCGAGTCGGGTGAGTTGGTTGCGGTTGCGGGGCCGCAGGTCCCGACTCGGTGGCAATACTTCATCGTCTACCCGGCGCATCGCCCGTTGAAGCCGGCCGCACAATTGTTCGTAGACTGGGTCCTGGCGGCCCGGTGAAACAGATTGCATCGGCAGGACGATAAGCGAGGCTACCTGCTGGTTCGATCGGATACACTGATCCGGTCATCGGGGAGTAGCCACGCTTCACTACGAAGTGGCTTGCGTCAACACACTTGGCCCACAGGCCATGGCGCAGGCAGTCCCACACCTGGCAAGACCTTTGACCATGTCGCCTCCGATTGGCCGGGGATGTGACATGGTCAATCGTGTCCTGTCCGGCCTTGGAGAACCCCATGGAATCATTGCTTGTCTCGACCGGAGTGGTCGCCCTCGCGGAAATGGGCGACAAGACGCAGTTGCTTGCGTTCCTGCTCGCTGCGCGTTTCAAGAAGCCAGTGCCCATCATCCTCGGCATCTTCGTTGCGACCGTACTCAATCATGCCCTCGCCGGTGCGTTGGGCGCCTGGATCACGACCGTGCTCAGCCCATCGGTGCTTCGTTGGGTGCTTGGCCTGTCCTTCATCGCGATGGCGGCGTGGACTCTGATTCCCGACAAGATCGAAGAGGAAGAGGCTGCCGTGGCCAGTCGCTTCGGTGTGTTCGGCGCCACGCTCGTGACGTTCTTCCTCGCGGAGATGGGTGACAAGACACAGATCGCCACGGTCGCGATGGCCGCACACTACGCCATGCCGGTGATGGTCGTGATCGGCACCACACTCGGCATGCTGATTGCCGACGTACCGGCCGTGTTTCTGGGCGGCAAACTCGCGGAGAAGGTTCCGCTGCGGCTCGTCCACGGCATTGCCGCGGCCATTTTTGCGGTGCTGGGTATCGCCACTTTGCTGGGTGCGGGTTCCAGTCTGGGGTTCTGATCGGGGCTCGGGATGTCATCAACTGGTACCCTTGAGGCCGTAGCGCGATCCTGGCGCAGAATGGAAACAAGTTGATGACCTTGCTTGACTGCATTGAAGTGGAAACCCGTCCGGAACCGCGTTACAGCGTGATTTGGCTGCACGGCCTGGGTGCCGATGGGCACGATTTCGAACCCATCGTGCCGGAACTGGTGCGGCCTTCGTGGCCGGGAATCCGCTTCGTGTTCCCGCACGCACCGGTTCGGCCGGTCACCATCAACAGCGGCATGCGCATGCGCGCCTGGTACGACATTCTCGGGATGGAAATCGCACAGAAGCAGGATGAAGCGGGTGTGCGGATTTCGATCGAACAAGTCGAGGCACTGATCGATCGCGAAGAACAGAGAGGCGTCCCGCCGGAGCGCCAGTTTCTGGCCGGGTTTTCACAGGGTGGGGCCATCACCTTGGCGCTGGTGGCGCGACGGAAGCGCCCGCTGGCCGGCGCAATCGCCCTGTCCACGTATTTGCCCATTGCTCATGGTTTGCCGGCCGAGTTGGGATCCGCAGCGACCGGCATCCCGATCTTCATGGGGCACGGGGCCATGGATCCGGTGGTGCCGCAAGGACTTGGATTGATGTCGCGAGCCACGTTGACGCAATTGGGTTTCAATATCGAGTGGCAGAGTTATCCGATGCCGCATTCAGTCTGCGCCGATGAGATTCGGCATATCTCGGATTGGATCGGACCGCGCCTTGTCTGAACCCGAGCGCCCAAGCAGACCGGATTGGTTGCCGGACTTCTGTTCGGTGCCGGTGATCGGTAGCTTGATCGTGATTGTCGAACTGGTCGTTGCAGTGATCGTGATTGCACCGGATCAACAGCAGGCGCTGCCGCGACTGCGTGATTTTCTTGGTGCCAGTTTTGCCGCGCAGTGGATCGCGCTGCTCAGTGCCGTGGTGTTGTGCAAAGTCTCGCCGCAACTGGTGATGTGGCCCAGAAGGCTGGCGATCGTCACCGGGGTTCTCTTGCCGGTGCTGGTATCGGTGGCCGGTGGCTTTCTGTTGGGGCAGATCGACGCAGCGTTGGGCTACCGGTTGGTGCCGGCGTCGACGACCCTGGCGCAGTTCGTGCTGGGTGTTGCGTTGTTGACTGCGCTCACGTCGGTGGTCGTGCTCCGGTATTTTTATGTCCAGGAGCGATGGAAACGGCAGGTCGCCGCGCAGGCGCGGGCGCAACTGGATGCCCTCCACGCGCGAATTCGCCCGCACTTCCTGTTCAATACGCTCAACACGGCAGCGAGCCTCATTGAAGTGGCGCCGCGCCAGGCTGAACAGGCCATTCTCGATCTCTCCGAGTTGTTCCGTGCGGCCCTGACCCCGGAAGGCATGGATTGGCCACTCAGCGCCGAATTGGAGCTGACCCGGCGATATCTCGAAATCGAGCAGCTTCGGCTGGGCGATCGCTTGCAGGTGCATCTGGACTTGCCCGACTCACTCGCCGATGTGTTGGTGCCGCAGTTGTGTCTGCAGCCGCTCGTCGAAAATGCGATTCATCACGGCATCCAGTCAGTCGCCGCCGGCGGAACCGTGCGGATACGTGCCGAATCACAAGGGGCGTTCGTGATGGTGACGGTCGAAAATCCGAAACCGAAAGTTGGCGTGTCCAATGCGCGCGTTCGAAGCAATCACATCGCCCTGGGCAACATCCGGGACCGTCTGCGTTTGCGATATGGCGATACAGCACAACTGTTGTCCGAAGACCTGGGTGACCAGTACCACGCCACGCTGATCCTGCCTGCAGAAACAGCTCCAGTTGCGAAATAGCGGCCACGGGCTGCGAGGGGCGCGAGGTCATTTGCGCCACGACCTGCCGATCGTTACGCTGCCGCCCTTTCCTGCGCGAGTCCTGCCGTGAGCCTGAGCCCTGATCTTCAATACCGCATTGAGACAATTCTCCGCACCCATCCGGTGGTGCTGTTCATGAAGGGCACCAAACAACAACCGCGCTGCGGTTTTTCCGCGGGGGCGATCGAGGCTCTGGGTGCCGTGACCGACACGTTCTTCGATGTCGACGTCTTGTCCGATCCGGAGCTTCGCGAGGGCATCAAGGCCTTCGGCAACTGGCCGACGATTCCGCAACTGTATGTCAAGGGCGAGCTCATCGGCGGTGCCGACATCATCAATGAGCTGAGCAATTCCGGAGAGTTGCATCGGTTGCTGGGGCAGCCCGCACCCGACCGCACGCCGCCGCGTTTGGTCATCTCCGAGCGTGCCGCCGAGGCGATCCGTGATGGTATGGATGAAACCGAAGGTGACGCGCTGCACTTGTCGATCGATGCTCAGTATCGCGCTCGCTTCATGTTGAAGCCGGCGTCGGGGCACGAGATCGTGGCGCAGGCAAGCGGCATCACGGTGTTGTTCGATCTGGCTTCGGCACGCCGTGCCGATGGCCTCGAGATCGACTGGATCGAGACGGTGCAGGGCGCCGGATTGGTGCTCAAGAATCCGAATCGCCCCGAAGGCGTCAAAGCGATCACTGTGCGTGACTTGGCTGATCGTATGCGCCAAGGTTCGCTGCAGGTAGTTGATGTACGTCCTGCGCACGCCCGCACCCTGGCGCCGTTCGCCGGTGCTTCGCATATCCTCGAAGGGCGTTTGCCGGAACTTCTGGCGCTGCCGAAAGACCAGCCCTTGGCCTTCCTCTGTCACCACGGCATCTCAAGTCGTTCTGCGGCCGAACATTTTGTTGCGCAGGGATTTTCAAACGTTTTGAATGTGGAAGGCGGCATCGACGCCTGGTCACAGGAAATCGACCCGTCGGTGCCTCGCTACTGATCGGCTTCGCAGCTGGATTTCCATGGCATGACTTCGGATTCGAACGTTTGTTTGGCGCATGTCGCACTTGCGCACGGAATCTTCACTTATGAGTGTTTTGCCTTTCAACGCATTGTGAGCCTTGTTGCTTCGCGCTAGATTCATCACAAGGCAGGAGGGAAGCACTATGAAGTCTGGTTTTCGGGGTTCGCGTATTCCAGTAGTGATCATGGCAGTCATGTTGGCGGGTTGTGGACCATCACAAGAGCAGGCGGCTGTGGAAGCCTGTGTGGTGGGTTTGGCCGGTCGACTCGGCGAACAGGAGTACACACTCGACAAGGTCGCGATGGCGAGCGCGGCAACACGGCCGGATGGTCCCGACATCATCGAGATCAACGCTTCAGTCAACCTGGACCCTGGCGGGCCCGCACCCTTCTTGTGTCGCGTACAGTTCGATGCGGCCAATCCGAAAGCGCCACCGACGTTGCTGTACGTCCAGACAAACTGGTAAAGGCTCAAGCCGAATCCGGTTTGACGGCGAAGCCGACAAAAGCCGCACAGTTCGCTGTGCGGCTTTTTGCTTTTCTCTGAAGGCGAATCGATGTTGTGTGCTTCAACCGTGGCAAGTCGACTTCAACTGCCAGCCAAAGCCTTGCCGACGATCTCGGTGCTGTCCCGCGACAGACCGGCGGCCAACAATCGTTCAAGCGTGTCCTGCATCAAGCCGCGGCGTACCGGTTCGAATCGGCGCCAGCTGTTGAACACGGCGCACAGGCGTGCGGCAACTTGTGGATTCAACACATCAACCGCCTGCAGTGCTTCGGCAAACAGAGCGTAACCACTGCCATCTGCGGCATGGAAACCGATGCGATTGAGTCGGCCGAATGTCCCGAGCAACGCACGCACCTTGTTTGGATTCCGGTGTGTGTAAGCGCCATGGCCCATCAGCGCGCGGACACGGTCGACGGCGCCAGGTTGCGGATCGGCAGCCTGCACCGCCAGCCATTTGTCGATCAGCAGCGGATCATCGTGATACTCGGCGAGGAATCGCGCCAACTCGGCTTCGCCGCCCGTCAATCCATGCTGGATCAGCAGACTGAGGCCGGCCAATCGCTCGGTCATGTTGCGCGCATCACGACATAACTGCAGCGCCTGACTGGCATGGGTTCCGGGCGCCGCTGCGATCAACAGGGCGAGCGCGCGATGGCGCAGTCGTCGGGCGGCCGTGGACGGCGCATCGAAACCACCCCCGGCGGCCACATGAAGTTGTTGGAAGCGATGCGTGAGTGGCGCCGCCAGTGCCAGTCCGAGCCAACGTTCGACCGTTCGGCGTGCGCTGAACAGGCGAGCAGGATCGAGATCGTCAATCTGCTCGCTCAGGTAGGCCTCGTCCGGCAGATTCAGACATTCCGCAATCAACGCAGGGTCAAGTGTCGGTGCTTCGAGCAGACGCGCCCAGGCGCTGCCCAGGCTCGCCAGGTGCGGCAGGGTATCCAGTGACGCGCCGTCATAGACATGCCGGATCAATCGTTCGCCGACCCTTTGCGCTACTTCGAATCGGCTGAAATCGTCCTGCTCGTGAGCCAGGCGAACGGCGAGCTCCGGCCAATCCTGCGGGTGGCGCAGATGCACCGGCGCCGAGAATCCATGCAACAGCGACAGGATGGGCTTCTCCGGCAATCCGGTGAATGTCAGTGAGGCCTCGGCTTCGCTGAGCACAAAGGTGTTGTGCCCGGCCGTGTCGACTCCTTCGGGCTGCATCGGCAAACGTTGACCGTGGTTGTCGTACAAGGCCATCGGAATGGGGATCGGCACCGGTTGTTTGCCGGTTTGTCCCGGGCTGTCTGGCGTGTGTTGGCGCAATTGGATCGTCAATCGACCCGTGGCGGTATCGTGCTGCTCCGTCACGTCGAGAACCGGCGTGCCTGCCTGGGCATACCAGCGGGTCATCGCCTTCAAGTCCCGGCCATTGGCATCGGCCATCGCGCTCAGGAAGTCGTCGGTCGTGACCGCCTGACCGTCATGACGCTGGAAGTAGAGATCCATGCCGCGCCGAAATCCGTCGCGACCCAGGAGACGTTCGTAGAGACGCACGATCTCGGCGCCCTTTTCGTAAACGGTGGCGGTGTAGAAGTTGTTGATCTCGACGTATTCGGCCGGGCGCACCGGATGCGCAAACGGACCGCTGTCTTCGGGAAACTGGTTGGCCCGCAACAGCCGCACGTCATCGATGCGCTTCACGGCACGCGAGCCCTGATCGGCCGAGAATTCCTGGTCGCGATAGACGGTCAGGCCTTCCTTCAATGACAACTGGAACCAGTCGCGACAGGTTACGCGGTTGCCTGTCCAATTATGAAAATACTCGTGCGCGACGACTGCCTCGACATAGGTCAGGTCGGTGTCGGTCGCGCGCTCGAGATCGGCGACGATGGCCTTGGCGTTGAAGATGTTGAGGCCCTTGTTCTCCATCGCGCCCATGTTGAAATCGTAGGTGGCGACGATGTTGAACTGGTCGAGGTCGTAGGCCAACCCAAAACATTCTTCGTCCCAGCGCATGGACCGTTTCAGCGCATCCATCGCAAACCGGGACCGCGGCAACGCACGATCTTCCGCATAGATGCGCAGCCGCACATCACGCCCGTCCATCGTGCGGAAGTGGTCTTCGATGTGGCCAAGCTGTCCGGCGACCAGCGCGAACAGGTAACTGGGTTTGGGCCATGGGTCAGCCCATTGGACAAAATGACGGCCTTCGGGCAGGTCCCCGCGCTCCAGGTCGTTGCCGTTCGACAACAGCACCGGGAACTGATCCCGATCGGCTTCGAGGCGCACGCCAAAACGCGCCATGACATCCGGACGGTCGAGGAAGTACGTGATGCGCCGGAAACCTTCTGCCTCACATTGGGTCAGCAAGAACGTGCCGGACTGGTAAAGACCCTCGAACCGCGTGTTCTCACTCGGCCTGATGCGTACTCGGGTGGACAGCCGGAACGTCGCAGGCGGGTCGAACAATCGCAAGCCTGAGGCATCGGCCGCGAATCGGGATGCAGTCAGTCGCGCGTCATCGAGTTCGATCGACAGCAGTTCCAGGTCCTCGCCATGCAGCAACAGTTCGCTGGCAGCTGGTGCGTCGGGATGGCGACGCAGATGCAGGACGGCGTGGACCTCGGTGGTTGCGAAGCCGAGCTGGAACACCAGCTCCACCTGGTCGATGAGATAGGGAGGGGGGGTGTACTCGGCAAGTCGGATGATGGCGCTCATCCGGCGATTATGGCGGGTTCGGCGCTCCGCCTGTTCCTGAACGGAAGCAATGTTTTTGCCGGGGCAGCCGGACGGCGATTCTTCCGGACGCGATCACGCAAGTGCTTGATTCGGCGGGCTCTGGCGATGCAAGCTGAGTTCCTTGGCCCATCGAAACCAGGGTCGAGGGGGCATTGTTCCGGCCTATGCCGGACCTCGACCGGTTGAAAGCACTGCGCTTGCCCCTTATCTTGCGCGCATCCGGAGATTGTCATGGCCAAGCTGACCATTCTTGAATTCCCCGATCCGCGCCTCCGTACCAAAGCGGTGCCGATCAGTCATTTCGACCAGCGTCTGCAGACGCTGATCGATGACATGTTCGAAACGATGTACGAAGCACCGGGCATCGGCCTTGCGGCGACCCAGGTCAACGTACACGAGCAGTTGCTGATTCTCGACGTGAGCGAAGGCAAGGACCAGCCGATGGTGTTCATCAACCCGGAAATTGTCGTGCGGGATGGCGAACAGGTTTATCAGGAAGGTTGCCTCTCTGTTCCGGGTATCTATGCCGACGTGACGCGCGCGAATCAGATTCGCGTGAAAGCCCTGAACCGCAAGGGTGAGACTTTCGAGATCGAGGCCGACGGACTGCTCGCCATCTGCATCCAGCACGAGATGGATCATCTGGCTGGCAAGGTATTCGTCGATTACCTGTCGCCGCTGAAGCGCGACATGGTGCGCAAGAAACTCGAAAAGAACCGCAAGTTCAAGGCGGCTTGATCCGAACGGTACGGTTTGGGCGGTTCCCGCGTCTCAGCGGGAATTGAATGCCAGAACCACAACCACGACGAGCGCAGCACCGATCACCATCAGCAACCAGGGCGGGATCGACGAGCCGGAAGGCGCGGACGTCGCCCCGACGCTGTCTTCGACCGGCGTTACTGGCGCCCCGTCCTGAGGCGGATCGAGACGGATCTGCTGCATGGTCTGGGTGAACGCTACCGGTGCGCGCGCGCCCATCGCATCGGTTTTCGGGCGTGCCGGCATACCAGGCGCCTCGACCAGGAACCGATTGCGGTCGAACACCAATTGGTCACCGGTGTACAGGCAGGCATCGCGTACCGCCACACCGTTGACGAGCGTGCCATTCGCCGATTCCAGGTCGCGCAAGTAGAGACCTTCCGCCGAAACATCGAGCGCCGCGTGGGTGCGCGACATTTCCGGTTCGTCGAGCGACAGGTCGGCGTCACTTCCGCGGCCGATGACCAGGCGCCCCGGGACCGGCACGATCCTCCCGAAATACGGCCCGGCGACGCCGCGCAGCACGGCACGAGGCGGCACATTGCGGTAACGCGGGTCGGCGGTGTCCTCGGTTTTCGCTTCACTGGCGTCCGGGGGGATGTTGCCCGTGACATGTTTGTCGGTCAGGGGTTTGATGAGGCCGGTAATGGCGCCAAAGCTGAGCGCGTCGCCCGGCCGGACGATCGCAAGTTCGCGCACTGGACGACCGTTGACATGCGTCCAGCCGACTCCGTCGGGCTGTACCGAAAGTACGAGGCCACGCGCATCAAGAATCAACAGGGCATGGCGTCCTTGGACACCGCCCTTGTTGATCACAATCCGATTGTCGGAAGTTGAACCTACCGATGTTTGTCCTTCGGACAACACAACATCTGCATGCTCTCCATCCGGAAAGTGAAGCCGCATTGGCACCCTCGCCCCGGAAACTGGGCCAGACTCTAGCAGATGGGCGGGTGTCTGCAAGCTGTGCAGGATTGGTCAATATGGCCCAAAATCAAGGTCCTTCCCGCTCTTCTTCAGGTGCCCATGAACCCCGATGACGCCGTGCTCGCTGCTGCATTCCGCCGCCTGGTCCAGCATCTGGACGAGCGCCGCGATGTGCAAAACATTGATCTGATGAACCTCGCCGGCTTTTGCCGCAACTGTCTGGCCAAGTGGGTGCAGGAGGCATCGGCCGACAAAGGCGAGGTGCTGGACAAGGAAACGGTTCGCGAATGGCTCTACGGAATGCCGTATGAAGAATGGAAAACACGCTTCCAGAAACCTTGAGGGTCATGTTCTTTTGACGAATTCATCACGAAAGTCGTGAATAATCCGCACTGATTCGGTACGGTTTCGTATCGAATCGATACTCCAAGGGGAGTAGCTCCCGCTGCACGCTTCGTCAGGACGGAATGAATATTCCCGGACGTGCAGGCCATCCTCGTGATGGCGAGCAAGACCTTGGCCTTAGACGGTTTGCCCGTGTCTGCATGGGCGGCCTGTCTGTTCCGGTTAACGGAGGCCAGGGCAAATCAAGCGCCTGTTCCGTTGTTTGGCGAAACTGATTCTTGCTGATTGAGAGGAGCCAGCTTATGGCAACTGTTGGTGAATGGTGGATGTGGGCCGCGTTCTTCGTGTTCGTGGTCGTGGCCGTGGTCGTCGACCTGGTCGTGCTCCGCAGTCAAGGCGCACACAAGGTCTCGGTCAAGGAAGCGGCGATCTGGTCGGTGGTCTGGGTCGCCATGGCTCTGGTGTTCTGCGCCGGCCTCTGGTGGTACCTCAATGCCACGGAAGGGACTGCGGTTGCGACCCAGAAGGCCAGTGAGTTCCTGACTGGATACCTGATCGAAAAGTCGTTGTCGGTCGACAACATTTTTGTCTTTCTGATGATCTTCACCTACTTCGCGGTGCCGATCGAGTTCCAGAAGCGCGTCATCATCATCGGCGTGATCGGAGCCATCGTGCTGCGCGCGATCATGATCCTGCTGGGTGCGGTACTGATTGCCAAGTTCCACTGGATTCTCTACGTCTTCGGTCTGTTCCTGCTGGTGACCGGCGTCAAGATGCTCTGGTTCGCGGATGAAGCGCCGGATCTGGAGCAGAACCCCATCCTCAAGTGGATGCGCAAGCATATGCCGCTGGCCCGCGAGTTCGACGGCGAGCGGTTTTCCGTGATGCGTGACGGCAAGCGCTGGTGGACCCCGCTGTTTGTCGTGGTGGTGCTGATTGCCGTGACCGACATCATCTTTGCGGTCGACTCGATCCCGGCGATCTTCGCCATCACCGAAGATCCGTTCATTGTGATGACCGCCAATATCTTCGCGATCCTGGGTCTGCGTGCGCTGTATTTCCTGCTGGCCGACATGAAGGAGCGTTTCCACCTGCTCACCTACGGCCTGGCCATGGTGCTGATCTTCGTCGGTACGAAGATGATGATCGTCGAATGGTTCAAGATCCCGGCGTTTGTCTCGCTGGGCATCGTGGTGTCGATCCTGGTCACCAGCATCGTCATTTCGATGATGTCGCCGCCGAAAGTCATGGCTCCGGCTCCCGAAAAGGGGCCTGATTCCGACGGGCCTCGTCCGGGCGAGGCTTGAAATCGTCCGAATGGCGTCCATATGGAACTTTCGAGCGGTTTAGCAGTCGAAGTTCCCGAGTGCTAAACTTGATCCCTGAGGAGGGCAAGATGACCCAAGCATTGGCTGTAACCCAATCGTTGAACCACAGTTGGCTCGTGCCCAGTGCACTGGGCTCGCTGGACACCTACATCAGCGCGGTCAACCGCGTTCCGATGCTGGCGGCCGACGAGGAAGCCGATCTGGCCCGGCGCGTGCGCGGGGAAAACGACCTCGAAGCCGCCAAGCGCATGATCCTGTCGCATTTGCGCTTTGTCGTGCATGTGGCGCGTGGTTACCAAGGATATGGTCTCGGCATTGCCGACCTCATCCAGGAAGGCAACATCGGCCTGATGAAGGCGGTCAAGCGCTTCGACCCTGAACAGGGTGTGCGTCTGGTCAGCTTTGCCGTGCACTGGATCAAGGCCGAGATGCACGAGTTCATCCTGAAGAACTGGCGCATCGTGAAAGTGGCCACCACCAAGGCGCAGCGCAAGCTGTTCTTCAACCTGCGCAAGTCGAAAAAGCGCCTGGGCTGGATGAACAACGAAGAGGTGAATACCGTTGCCCGCGAGCTCAAGGTCGAACCGGCCGAAGTGCGCGAAATGGAAGCCCGTCTGAATGGTCACGATCTGGCCTTCGACGCTCCGTCCGACACCGACGACGACGCGCGCCCGTCGCCGGTTGCCTACCTGATCGACGACCAGGCCAGCCCGGCCGAAGCGCACGAACGCGAAGACTCCAGCGACCATCAGCTGGATGCGCTCCGCGAAGGTCTGGCCAGTCTCGATGCCCGCTCGCGCGACATCGTCACGCGTCGCTGGTTGATCGACGACACGGCAACCTTGCAGGAACTGGCCGACGAGTACAAAGTATCGGCCGAGCGCATTCGCCAGATCGAGGCGAACGCGTTCAAGAAGATCAAGGGTTTGCTGATCGCCGCCTGATCCATACCTGTCACCCATCGACAAGGCCCGCTTGCGCGGGCCTTGTCGTCTGTAAAGCCCGGAACCCGACACCATGCCGATCTACGAATTCCAATGTGCTTCCTGTGGTGCCGTGTTCGACCGGCTGCAGAAACTGTCCGACAGCGACCCGACCGACTGCCCGAGTTGCGACAAGCCGCAGATCTCGCGCCGCCTGACCGCCCCGTCGTTCCGCCTGGCCGGTAGCGGCTGGTACGAGACCGACTTCAAGAAAGACGGTGACAAGAAGCGCAATCTGGCGGGTGACGGTGAGTCGGCCAAAGCGCCGGCATCGAGCGAACCCACCAAGTCCGAGCCGGCCGCAGCGCCCGCTCCGGCCGCCAAGCCGGCTGAGTAACGCCTCAATCCATCTCCCGGGCACGGCCCCTCAAACCGTCATTCCCGCGCAAGCGGGAATCCACTCGTGGCGACGTGGTTTGGGTCATGTGGCACCCGACTGGATTCCCACTTGCGCGGGAATGACGGACTTTTTGTGTGTGGCACGAGCATTCAGAAGCCCGTTTTCGCGGGCGAGCAGGCGAAGCACAAATTGCCTAGCGACAGGTTTCCTTCGGGTTTGGCTGCCCAACCCTGTCCTTTTGCGGGCCATTCAAACACCCGGGGTGTTGGCGTTCATGTCCAGACACTAGAATTTGCGACCTTTTTTCGCTTTTCGTCCGGGAATCCACCATGTCCGATGCCGCCCATGCCCAAGCCATCCTCGACGTGCTCAAGGCAAAACTGCCGGGACCACGTTTCAAGAACGCCGAATCGTTCGCACGGCTGTTCCTGAAGCGTGTCTTCAAGGAAGACTTGCTGGCCCGTGATGCCGACAGCTGGGCTGCGCTGCTGACCGGTCTGGTCGAGTTCGCCCAGGTCCGCAAGCCGGAATCGGCGAACGTCCGGGTGTTCAACCCGACAAAGGACGAATGCGGCTGGGACACCACTCATACGGTGATCCAGGTTGCGGTGGAGGACATGCCTTTCCTAGTCGACTCGGTCGGCATGGCCATCAACGCCTGCGACAACTTTGTCCATGCTGTGGTGCATCCGGTACTGGCCGTGAATCGTGATGCCGGTGGGCATCTGTTGGGCATGCACGAGGAAGGCGCGGAAGGCGCCGCCGGCAAGCTCGAATCGTTCATGCACTTTGAAGTCGACCGTCGCGCCGAGCCGGAAGTACTGGAGAGATTGCAGCAGTCGATCAAGGAAAGCCTCGATGCAGTGCGGGCTTCGGTTCGCGACTGGTCAGCCATGCAGGCCCGGCTGCTGACCATCTCCGACGAGATGAGAGAACGCAAACTGCCGATCGACCAGAACGGTCGTGAAGAGCTGGAGGCGTTCCTGCGCTGGGTGGCAAATGACCACTTCACGTTCCTTGGTTACCGCGAGTACGAGACCTATACCGAGGGCAAGGAAGATTTCCTGCGTGTCGTCGACGGCACCGGACTTGGCATCCTGCGCATGCCGGAAGGCAAGATGCGGCCGCTGAAGAGCCTCGCAGCGCGAGAT
The DNA here is from genome assembly GCA_040376895.1 of Lysobacteraceae bacterium. GTDB lineage: Bacteria > Pseudomonadota > Gammaproteobacteria > Xanthomonadales > Ahniellaceae > Ahniella. Next base: position 18,900 of record JBEIPT010000014.1, read on the forward strand.
GTGCCGCGTGCCGAAGCGCAAAAAGTCGTCATTCTCACGAAGACGAATGCGCGTTCGTCGGTGCATCGTCCGGGATACATGGATTACATCGGCATTCTGCGATTCGACGAATCCGGCAAGGCGATCGGCGAAGAGCGATTCCTCGGCCTGTTCACATCCTCGGCCTACATGGCGCGCCCCTGGGACATCCCGCTGGTCCGAATGAAACACAGCCAGGTCATGCAGGACTCCGGCCTCAAGCCGCAGGGGCACAGTGGCAAGGCACTGCGCCACATTCTGGAAACGCTGCCGCGCGACGAACTGCTTCAAGCCAGTACCCAGGAACTGTTCGACACGGCCATGAGCGTGTTGGCGCTTGCCGAGCGTTCGCGTGTGCGCGTGTTCGTTCGCCGCGACATCTACGGCCGGTTCTTCTCATGCCTCGTGTACTTGCCGCGCGATCGCTTCAACCAGGACGTTCGCGACCGCATTGAAGCAAGCATGAAGCGGGCGTTCTCCGGTGAGCGCGTCGATTCGACTGCACATGTGGGTGATGAAGCACTCGCGCGACTGCACCTGATCATTCGACCGAAGGGCGGCGAACATCCCGATGTCGATGTCGCCGAGTTGGAAACGAAGATCACGGCGATCGTGCGCAACTGGTACGACGATCTGCGCGATGCACTCGTGCAGAAGCACGGCGAAGAAAAGGGTTTGAAGCTCGCCACCAAATACGGCAAGGCGTTGCCGGCCGGCTACATCGAAGAATCGACGCCATCCGTGGCCGCGACCGATGTCGAAATCGCCGCCTCGCTGAAGGGTGTTGACGACATCCGCCTCAGTCTGACCCGCGCCCGCCGCAAGAACGAGCACGCGCTGCGGTTCAAGCTGTTCCGGTATGGCAGCCCGATTGCTTTGTCGGAAGCCTTGCCGATGATGGAGAACATGGGTCTGCGAGTGCTCAGCGAACATCCGTACCAGATGAATCTGGGCAACGATTCGCGCATCTTCATCCAGGATTTCGAAGTGCAGCCCGCAGCCGGCATGGTGGATGCCGAAGCCATTCGCGAATCGTTCCAGGCGGCTTTCGAGCGGATCTGGCGCGGTGATGCCGAAAGTGACGCGTTCAACCGTTTGATCCTGTCGGCCGGTCTCGACTGGCGCCAGGTGTCGATGTTGCGCGGCTACTGCAAATACTTGCTGCAGACCGGCGTGCCGTTCTCGCAGACCTATATGGAAGAGGCGCTCAACCGGTATCCGATGATCGCGCGCTTGCTTGTCGAGCTGTTCGAGGCGAAATTCGATCCGGCACGCGAGAACGCCAGCAAGCAGGTGCAGGACCAATCCCGCAAACGTCTGGCGCGTGATCTGGAAATGGTCATGCCCGAAGACATGGCCAAGGCCAACGCCGCCGAAGCAGTGCTGGCGGCCCGCCAGGATGCCCGAAGCACGCAGATGGATGCCGTCAACCGTCTGTTGCGGCTGGCGCTTGATCGGGTTCAGAGCCTCGATGACGACCGCATCCTGCGCAGCTTCATCACGGTGATCCAGGCGACCTTGCGCACGAGCTTCTTCCAGCTCGTCGGCGGTCGTCAGAAGGACTACCTCAGCTTCAAGTTCGATCCGGCGCGTATTCCGGAATTGCCGAAACCGCGTCCGTATCGCGAAATCTTTGTCTACGGTCCGCGCGTCGAAGGTGTGCATTTGCGCTTCGGCCCGGTTGCGCGCGGTGGTCTGCGCTGGTCGGATCGCCGTGAGGATTTCCGCACGGAAGTGCTCGGTCTCGTCAAAGCGCAGATGGTCAAGAACACTGTCATCGTGCCGGTGGGTGCGAAGGGCGGATTCTTCGTCAAGAAGCCGCCGATCGGCGGTGATCGTGATGCACAACTCGCCGAAGGCATCAGCTGCTACCGCATGTTCATCAACGGACTGCTCGATATCACCGACAACCTGGTCGAAGGTGCCGTGAAGCATCCGAACGACGTTGTCCGTCACGATGCCGATGATCCATACCTCGTGGTTGCTGCCGACAAGGGCACGGCGACGTTCTCGGATATCGCCAATTCGGTGTCGGAAGAACACGGATTCTGGCTGGGTGACGCGTTCGCGTCGGGCGGCTCGCAAGGTTATGACCACAAGGGCATGGGTATCACCGCGAAGGGCGGCTGGGAGTCGGTCAAGCGCCACTTCCGTGCGCTCGGTCGTGACAGCCAGAGCCAGGACTTCACGTGCGTCGGCGTCGGCGATATGTCCGGTGACGTGTTCGGCAACGGCATGCTGTTGTCGCGTCATATCCGCCTGCTGGCGGCATTCGACCATCGGCACATTTTCCTTGATCCGAATCCGGAAGCACAGGCCTCGTTCGTTGAGCGCGAGCGCCTGTTCGCCGTGCCGCGTTCGAGTTGGGAGGATTACGACAAGTCGCTGATCAGCGCCGGCGGTGGGGTCTATTCCCGATCGGCGAAGCAGATCCCGGTGTCACCGGAAGTCCGTGCGGCGCTTGGCATTGCCGAAAACGTCGAGCAGATGGCGCCGAACGATTTGATGAACGCCATCCTGAAGGCA
>JBEIPT010000589.1:0-1849 GCA_040376895.1 Lysobacteraceae bacterium
GCTGCGTGGTATCGGCGATACCGAACGGATCCTGGCGCGCGTGGCATTACGATCTGCCCGGCCCCGCGATCTGGCCGGATTGCGCGGCGCGCTGAATCGAGCACCCCAGTTCGCAGATCAACTGGCCGGCCTGCAGTGCCCTCGATTGACCGAGCTCTGCCAGCAACTGGGTGACCATGCAGAGCTGGCGCAGTGGTTGAATAGCGCTCTCGTCGACGAGCCGCCCGTGTTGGCGCGCGATGGTGGTGTGATCCGTACCGGCTTCGATGCCGAACTGGATGAACTGCGCGAGCTCTCGACGAACGCCGACGGATTCCTGGTCGATCTGGAAACCCGCGAACGCGAAGTCACCGGCATCGGCACCTTGCGGGTCGCGTACAACCGGGTGCACGGGTACTACATCGAGATCACGAACAGCCAGTCCGGCAAGGTGCCCACTCACTACACACGCCGGCAGACGGTCAAGGGTGCAGAGCGGTACATCACCGAAGAACTCAAACATTTCGAGGACAAGGTACTGTCAGCACGCGAACGCTCGCTGATGCGCGAGAAGGCACTGCTCGAGCAGGTGTTCGATCGATTGGTGGCTGAAGTGGAAGCCTTGAAGCAGGCCAGCCAGGCGATCGCGGAAATCGACGTGCTGGCAGCGCTGGCCGAACGCGCCGAACGCCTGAACTGGGCTTGCCCGGAATTGAGTGACGAACCGGGTATCGAGATCCGCCGAGGACGCCACCCGGTCGTCGAAGCGGTGCGCTCCGATCCGTTCGAACCCAATGACACCGTGCTGACTCCCGATCGCCGCATGCTGGTGATCACCGGCCCGAACATGGGCGGCAAGAGCACGTACATGCGTCAGACCTGCCTGATCGTTCTGTTGGCATCGATCGGCAGTTTTGTGCCGGCGAGTTCCGCACGGATCGGACCGATCGACCGCATGTTCACGCGCATTGGCTCGGGCGACGACTTGGCCGCCGGCCAATCGACATTCATGGTCGAGATGAGTGAAACCGCGAACATCCTGCACAACGCCACCGAACAGAGTCTGGTGCTGATGGACGAAGTGGGCCGCGGCACGTCCACGTATGACGGCCTGGCGTTGGCACATGCTTCGGCGGTGCAACTCGCGACGGTGAATCGTGCCTACACATTGTTTGCCACGCACTATTTCGAACTGACGGCGTTGGCGCAGGAACTCGAAGGCGTCGCCAACGTTCATCTGGATGCCGTTGAGCATGGCGAGGAACTTGTGTTCCTGCATGCCGTGAAGGACGGCCCGGCAGACCGAAGTTTCGGTTTGGCGGTCGCCGCACTGGCGGGTGTGCCAAGACCGGTGATCCAGGCCGCGCGCGCCAAACTGGCGTCACTCGAAGCACGTCGTGATCAGGAGCAGGCAGCAAATGGTTTTGTCGAGGCCACCCGTATCGACTCCTCCGCGCCGTCACCGCATCAGTTCTCGTTGTTCGACCGCACCGCCCCGGCGCTCGATGCGCTGAAGGCGATCGACCCGGATTCACTGAGTCCGCGCGAAGCACTCGAGGCCATGTATCGGCTGAAGGCTCTGTTGCTGGCGTGACTTCGTGCAACGCGAGAATTTCAACAAGCCTGTCCTGAACCTTCGATCCCAACAAACGAGAAATCCCCGATTTCTCTTGTCGGTCCCGAACCGGTGCCGTTACCTCGATTCGGTGCCTACCGAACCTTTGCCATTGCCCCGAACCGGTGCCTCGCGAATCGGTGCCGTTGCCTGGAACCCAACCCCACCCCGTCATTCCCGCGGAAGCGGGAATCCACTCGTTGTCGCGATCCCGTGGATTCCCGCTTTCGCGGGAATGACGGGTTTCCAGGGCAC
>JBEIPT010000607.1:0-1684 GCA_040376895.1 Lysobacteraceae bacterium
GGTTTGACCACCGTTCGTCGACTTGAACAGGTTGTTGACCCCAAACGAAGAAATCGTGGCATAGGCAATCAGGGGGTCAGTCGGGTGCCAGGCCATCCAGGAAACATAGTTTGCGGCCAGAATGGACCCGCCGCCGGGCCACAATCCAGTGCTCGGCGCGGTCAATGCACTGTAGTTGTAGTGGAAACATCCGTCCGACATGCCAATCAGCACTCGATTGCCATCGGCCGGATGAACCGCGATTGCCGAAATGGAACCATTACCACAGGTACCGCTGCTGCCCGTTGCGCGCGCCCAGCTTGTCGCCTGATTGGTACTGCGCCAGATATCGAAACCACCGGTCCAGATTTCGTCCTTGTTGACGTTCGCCATGGTGAACGGCGCAATGAACAGGAACCCTGCACCCGTAATGCCTGTATTCGCAGCGCTGAACGTCGCGCCACCATCGGTCGACCGCTTGAGCGAGTTGCCGGTGTTTTCCAGGAAGAGGACGTCGTCATTGGTCGGCGCGGCATTGGTGTCGACGGCGGTGTACCCACCATCACCACCAGCCAGAATCGACCAATTCAGATTGCCGGAAACCCCACGCAACGTGCCGTTGTCCTGCAGACCGCCGAAATAGGTCAAACCATCCGGATACACGGCGCCGTCGTAGAACTGAGTCGTCACCATGCCGTTGCTGCGATCACTCCATGAAACCGGGCTTGCAACCGGCGTACCGCACACCGCGTTAAGGGTCGAACCGACATTCGCCGTGGCATCCGCCGTCCGCTGGATGCCGCCGTCGTTGGCGACAAACATCACGCGGTTCGAGGTTCCGTTGTAGTCGGGCGGGAACACGATTCCGTGCTGGTCGGCATGTGCATATTGCGGGTCTGCCTTCCCGAACCACCAATAGCTGGCAACACCCCAGTCGACGCCGCCATTGTCGGATCGCCACAAATCGATGCCGCCGGCCCAGACCCGATTTTCATTCACCGGGTCCACTGCGATGACATTGTCGTACCAGCCTTGATTAAACAGTTGTGTAGTGCCGAATCCACACTCGGTCAGTACCGCAAACAGCGGGTTCGTCAGCAGTGATTTCTGGATCTTGTCGGTGACGACACCGAACGCGCTCGTGCCGAGCCGCTGTGTGGTGAACGTGCCGCCGTTGTCGATAGACCGATAGATACCATGGAGCCCGTATTGACCTGGACCGCCCACATTACTGCGCTGTGACGCCATCACGTACAGCACAGCTTCATTCGACGGCGCGATGGCGAGTGAACTGCGCCCTTGCCCGGTCAAACTCATGATGGATGTCAGCGAACTCACATCGGTGTCATCGGCGCGGTAAATCGTGCCCTGTGATGTGGTTCGCCCGCACGCCACGAACACCCGTCCGCTGGCGCCTGCTTTCTGGATCGCCATGTCATTGCAGCCGCCCACGGCACCCGCGTTAAGGACCTGGCTGAAACTGGCACCGCCGTCGATCGAACGAAAGACACCCTGCCCCGTCGCAGCCCAGATTCGCTGAACGTTGCGCGGACTGACGACGATCTTCATCGTGAAGTGGAAGTTGGCGTTGTTCGTTGCCGGAATTTGCGACCAACTGGCACCGGCATCGCTGGACTTGAATATGCCTGCGCCGCGGATGGCATCAACATTGCCGAACCCTTCGCCGGTTCCGGCATAGATGACA
>JBEIPT010000147.1:0-8814 GCA_040376895.1 Lysobacteraceae bacterium
CAGGCCGTGGGCACGCGCACGCTCGACACCTTGCTCGCCAACAAGGGCGAACTCGACGAGGCGATCCTCGGTTATGCCGCGCCGCGTCTCGCCTTGATCGGCGTCGAACTGATCAACGCTGGCGTGAAGGACGTGATCTTGCCGGGTGAAATGAAAGCCTTGATGAACCAGGTCGTCGAAGCCGAGAAGGCGGCGCAGGCCAACCTCATCAAACGTCGAGAAGAAACCGCCGCGACGCGCAACTTGCTGAACACCGCGAAGTTGCTCGAAGACAACCCGGTGCTGTTGCGGTTGAAGGAATTGGAGACCTTGGAAAAGGTCACCGAAAAGATCGACCGCTTGACTGTCTTCGGCGGACTCGAAGGTGTCATGAAGCAGTTGGTCAGTTTGAAGTAGGCACGCCGGGGGCAATGGGGCCCCCGGCATTTTTGTTCATGCAGTCCTTGGGAACAATCGCCGGTCAGTCCGGAGACTTTTGCCGTTGAATGGCATCGATCAGGTCCGCGCGATCGACGGCGCGATATTGTCGCCTTGCATCGACTTGAATCGCCGATCGACGAAACATCAAATACAACAGCGCACCGAGTACGCCGAGCAACACGATGACCAGGACCCAAACGATACGGCTCTCGCCCTGATCCCGTTTGAGGCAGTCCACCAAAGCCCAGACCCAGAACAGGAAAATGCCCAGGGCAAAAAGTGACCCCAGTACATTGGCACCGACGCTCAAATCCGCATTCATCGACTTTGTCACATCCTTCCAGTTGCACCTGATTGGCGAAAGTACCAAATCCCCTCAGCATTGTAGCCGCAGCCACGCGCTCCAATGATCAACTCCCGGCCAACATGCGGGTGATGTTGATCAAGCCCGAACCCTGAAAATAGCGATCCCGCCCAAGGTCGGTGCAATGCTGCATCAGCAGGCGCTTCACACGGTCCGGTTGACCGATGAACTCGCGGCGGATCGACAGGAACGCCGCCACTGCACCGGCGACATGTGGTGCAGCCATGCTGGTGCCACTCATTCCGACATACAGGCTTTCCATTTTCGGTAGCGCCTTGCCCTGCTTGAACGCCTTTTCATCAGCCTCGCGAGCTCTTGCGGAGAGAATTTTTTCACCGGGCGCCACGACATCCGGCTTCACGCGCCCGTCTGCTGTTGGGCCACGCGACGAAAAGTAGCTGATGCCATAGGTATGCGGCCGATCCCGATGGACGGAACCGACCGCAATGGCCTCTTCGAGGTTGGCTGGGTCGCCGATCGACAGATCGAGATTGGCTTGCGCCTCGTATCCATCGGCCGTCGCCAGAACCTGGAATCCTTCATTGCCTGCCGCGATCACCACCACAACCCCTTGTGACCAAAGCCGACGCAGCTCATTGCACAGCGGCGTGTGTCCGCAACCGAACACCGACGGATCGAATGGGCCACCCAGGCTCAGATTGACGATCTGAACCACAAGCCTGCCCGCTTCCTGGTTCGTGCGTGCGATGTGATCGAGCGCCTTGACGATAAACAGATCCTCGCCGTGGCCGTCGTCCTTCAATACCTTGTAGATATGCAGTCGTGCCTTCGGCGCCATCCCCGCAAGTCGGACCGACACTTCGTCCGGCAAAGGTTTGCCCGATGCATCTTCAGTCCCGGCGACCAGCAATTCACCGGCGATGATCCCTGCGACATGTGTGCCATGACCATTTGCGTCCGAGTGCGCGTCGACGGCAAGGGGCTTGGGCGAACCCGATTTGGTGCAGTCGTATTGGGCCACGATGTTGCGATGCTCCCGGAAGTGCGGATGTGCCCCGTCGATGCCGGTATCGAGCACCGCCACGCCGATTTCCTGCCCACAAGCAGCGTAAGCCTGATGAGCGGACCGCGCCTGGATGGTGTCGAGGCTATGCCCGACCAGCGCACGCTTGATGGCATTGCGCCAAATGCGTTGCACGGGCAACGCCACACCACGTTCGATTGCCCACGAGCGGAGATGCTCGATTTCGCGCCGAGTCAGACGTGCCGAGACAAATCGCTCGGCGTGATCGACCGACAAATGTGCACGAGAACCTTCCTCGGCAACGGCATGGAGCGCAGTCACCACTTCCTGACGGGCGGCATCCGTCGAGCGCGCACCAATGCCGGGCTGATCCGGCGACTGGAACTCGGCAAGCTCGATCAGCACCGGAAAGCGTTCACTTTCGCTGCCGCGTTCAACCTGATGAATCAAATCGCCAGCAACAACCAACCGGCGAGCCAACTCTTGCCTGAACGCACTGCCGACCTGGTCGGAAACCGTGCCACGCAAGATCTCTTCGGCCAGATATCCGCGAATCGAATGCGGATTGCGGCGCTTTTCGACCTGGTGATCTTCGACGCGTTTACCCTTGGGTGCGGCGACTTCATCGGCCAAGGTCAGGTCCGAGCAGACCACGTCGCCGGGTCGTGCGACGTTGACCCAACGCTGCACACATTCGGGCCACGGCAGCTTCTTCTTGCCGGTCCACTTCTCGAAGCGCTCCCGCACCGGTGGCAACCCGAGCGGCGATCCACAGGTCACGAACAGACGTACATCACAGTCCGCCGCCTTCAGTTCGCGCAGCACATCGTAAGCAATCATCGTACCCTGACTGTGCGCCACCACCACCACAGGCCCGGCAAACGTCAGACGATTGCGGAAGATCTGGCGCATCCGCTGTCGGCGCGCCTCGTCGAAAAAGAAGTCGTAGACATCGGCAAGAAACAGTCGTGTGACCAGCCAACTGCCGGATCGCCACGCTACATCGTCGATCCCCTTGGCGCTTGGTGCCATGGCGATTCCCGGCGATTTACTGCGCGTGGTTGCAGCCATGCCCTGATCAAGACTGCGCAACCACGCCTGCTCACCGGCATCATCGGTCAAGCTTTGAATCAATGGCTCACTGGAGGTGGCGCGAAACGGATCTTGAGCGCCAGCACCCAGACTGCGAACGCCCGATGCCAGCGACTGCCGCTGAAGTTGTTCTGCGTCCTCTTCGTCATCCGGTGGTGTTGGATAACGCGTACGATCGACCCACCACGCCATGCGTGTGCGCTCGCCCATCGGATGACCGAACAGAGTGTTGTCCCAAATGCGTTTGAGATCAGGTTCGTCCGGGTGATTGTTGATGCCGTGGATATAGACGACCGTCTGAACCGGTGTGTCCGCATTCGGTGCTGGATTCGCAACGTTCTTCGCCACAATACGTTTTGCCATGGCGCGCCTCCCAAGTCATGTGCGCGCCTTGATTGTAAACCGGAAACACGCGATCTGCATTGCTGCGCAGACTTGCCGATGGCTCACTGGTTCGGCGCGTCCGCAGGTTCGGGCCTTGGCCGTGATTCGGGTTTCACCTTGGCAAGCAAGGTGATCTTCGGTTCTTCCCAAGTGCCTTGCACCGAATACGTTGCGCTGGCGATTTCATCAAGCGGCTTCTTGAGCATGCCTTGTGCGATCACCCCAGCCAGTGCGCCGACGGGTCCGGCCGCAACGGCGCCGACAACCGGCAGACTGCCACCCACTCGCGGACGCACTTCCATGCGCTGATCGTAGTCATGCGCACGAAGACCGGCGCGACCACTGACCCGGATTTCGGCCGACGGACTTTGGATGCTCAGATCATCCGTAAAGGCATCTCCATCCTTCAATTGGAAACCAGCCTTGATCGAATCGAATGCCATGCCCTTCTCGAAGAAATCGCGGAAGTCGAGTGTGAGGCGACGCGGAATGGCAGCAAAGTTGATCAGCCCGAACAGTCGTCCGGCGCCAGGATTTACATCCAGGATTCGCCCAGGTCCCACTTCGCCGGTCAAAGCACCGTCAAGTCGATCCAACCGGAATTGTGCCGGCGATCCGGTCCAGTCGCCGCTCAGCCGCGCGACAGTCTGACCGCCGTCGACCAAGCCGGAGTAACCAAGGGTTGCCAGCATCTTTCCAAGGTCTTCGCTGCTGAACGTGATGTCGAGACCCGCTCGCTCACCATCCGGCAAAAGGCGCCACCAGCCGTTGCCACGCACAGTGAGTACCGGACTGCGGGTGTCGAACTGATCGATGCGCATGCCCAGTTCATCGGGACGTGTTTCGATGCGGGCTTCGCCGAACTGCGAGTCGCCCAATTTCAGATCACGCACCCACAAATGCAAGGGTGGCAATCGTTTCGGATCAAGCGTACTGGCCGGCGGCGCGGCGCCACCGCCGATCGGGGTGGCATCAGGCCAGTGCAGGCGATCGAACCGGGCCGTCAAGCCGCGTCGATCCCGCTCCTGATTGGGCAGCAGAAAACTGCCTTCGATCTGCGGCCCGGAAAAATCCAGACGCAGGCTGTCGTCTTCATATCCCACCTTCAATCGGGTGTCGGCAAACGCGCGGCCAAGCATGTTCATCTCGGCAGCCTTCAGGTCGATCTGGACCGGCATCGGCTGCACGGCGGCCGACGCGGGCGGTTGATCCCCGGCCATGGCGACAGAACCCTCACCGAGCGACCCCAGCAAGGCTGTCCACCCCCCGACGTCAACCGAAGGTACGTCGCCAGAAACCACGAGTCCGTTCTGCGGAACGACAGGCGGCAAGGCACTACCCAGCACCACAGCGCCACCAAAGGGCTTGTTGTCGTCAGGCAGATGCGCGGACAGATACATCAACTTGCCCAACTGCATTTCCAGTGCGGAACCCTTGGCGGGCAACCCGATCGACAGGCTCATGGGCAAAGCCGTTTCCGAGTCCTTGCTGAGCGGCGCCGGCAACGCCAGTGCGATTCCACGGAGGTCACTGGTGATACGAAGCGTCTGCTTCGACGGCTGGTCGCCGATCGGTTTGGCCACATTGAGATTCAGATCCCACTCGGCCTTGCCCTGTACGTGGGGCCAAAGGCGATTCAATTCGGCGAAGCCTGCCAGAGCAGACGCCATCGGGAACGTGCCCTGCAGATTGGCCTCTGCCTGGTTCAACGTCGGGTCTGCAACAAAACTCCCGGTAGCGATGCTCAACTGTGCCAGGTCGTCACCGAGCAGGACGTGCAAGGCGTCGGCGCTGAAGCCGGTTTCGGAGAACCGGATATTGCCGAACGCCTGGCCAAAACTCAGTTGCCACTTGTCGTCGACCAAGTCGGCCTGACGCAAGCGGATACGACCATCCACAGTGGGCACACCCAGGTCCTGACGCAAAGGAATCGCCAGGGCAAACTCGATTTCGCCCACACCGCCTACATGCAAACCGGCCAGTTGTTCGCCATACCGCAGCGACAATGGGCTCTGCCTGATCAGCGCAAGGAGATCTTCACCCCGTCCAACTGCCGGGGTATCCAGTGTCAGGATCGGGTCCTTCATATCGGCGATCGCACCCACACCGTCGAAGATGCGGGTCCCCAGCACTTCGGCTTCAATCAGGTCGACACGCATGGTCTTGTTGACGAATCTGGCCGTGGCCTTCTTGATCAAGCCATCCGGCCAGCCTTCGGCATAGTGCAGGTCAACGCCGGACAGATAGGCGATCGCCTCGAACCGTCCTTCCTGACCGATGAACGGCCAATCAGTCGGATACCCGCGCAACAGCGCGTGTCCGCCATCGATCACCCCGGTCTTGAGCCCTTTGTTCAGCCATTGAACGGCCTTTGGCGACATCGTGTTCAGCGGCCAGAAGTCTTTGGCGGCAAGGATGTCACTGCGGAACACCTCAATGCCCATGTCGATCAGAGGTGGTGAACCCTCGCGCAACTCACTGGCGACAAATCCCGCCAATGAAAAGCCTTCACCCTTGAGGCGGAGTGGCCAGGCCTCGATGCGCACGAGGTCGGCATCGCGGATCAAGGCGACACGCAACTCTTCGATCGTTACCGGAACACGACTGCCGAAGACATGGGGGAAGTCCATGGCGCTCGGCGTGTTCGGATCGAGCGTGAAGAACACGGCGCCCTGATCTCCATGGATCGTGCCCGCCAGGCCGGAAAGCGCCGGCGAATTGCGCGTCGCCAACATGCCGAGATCGGCGGCACGCGCATTGATCGACACCAGTCGATCACCATCCATGGCGATCAACACTTGCTTCAGGGCACCACGTGGATCCGCCTCGAAGAGCCATCCCGCCAACCGCGGCGAAATCGGCTCAAGCACCGTCGCAAAGCGCGCAAAACGCCCAAGCTCGACACGATCGGCACGAACTTCGGTGAGACCATCCTTGCGGATTGCGTTGATGCGCGTGCTCGGCCCCTGCTCCAGCGATTCCCCTTCGAGCACGTAGAGCCGTTCGCCATTTCGATCCGACTCAAATTGCACCGACCCCTCGGACACGGCCAGACTGAATCGTGGTTCAACTTCGAGATTCGGTCGCATTTGCACTGGTCGTTCTCCGGCCAGCACAAGGTCCTTCATCTGCCATTCCAGTCGCGCCTGTTGCACCTTCCCTTCGCGCAGCCCCATCCAGACCGACAGATTGCCTTCACCCTGCCGAATCCTGAGGCCGGCAAGATTCAAGCCCGCAGTCCATGCCGCCGGGTCGAATTGACGCGCCTGGATATAACAATCGACACGCTGCCAACCATTGCGGCCTTCGCACCGGAATACCACCGGAGCGGTCGCCTCGTTCATCGTCAAGCGACCGCGGATGACACTCTTCGGCGTACCCGGCAACAGGTCGATGTCGATCTCGGTCAAGGCCAACGAATGGCCACGCAGTTCGTCGCGGATGTTCATGGTCGAGCGAACGATGCGCACGTTGCCGAGTTGATCCAGTTCGCCGAAATCCCGTGCCCGCTGGGTACTTTCGTCCCGCCATTGCAGCAGTTGCCATCGCCCTTCGGCATCCCGCTGCAGATCGATCGACACGCCGACGATACTCAGCTCCATCCAACTGACGCCGCGTTTGAACGGCGCGTAGAAGTCGATCTTCAGTTCGGCCGTCGGGATGGACAAACCTTGCCCGGCACTCGTCGTCGACTCCGACGCGGTGCCACCAATACGCAGATTTTCGATGACGAACAGGGGGCCGTTGGGCTGCCATTCGCCGCCCAATCGACCGAACTTCACTTCCCGATTCAGCCGCTCGGCGAGATAGGCCTCAACGCGCTCCGGATGATCAAGCACCCACGGAAACGCCAGCCCGGCGAGCCCCATGAACGCAGCTGCGGCAATGAGCAGAGTGGCCAGCGTGCCATAGACCATGAAGCGCAGGCGGCGGACACGGACACGTTTCACGGCTGACCACTCTCGTGGATGTGCCGGACTCGTTCAGTCCCTGCGTTGGCGCGCGCCGAAGTCACAACAGGACGACGTCGTACTGCTCTTGCGAGTATTGATCCTCCGGCTGGAATCGGATGGTCTTCCGGATGAACTCTTCCAACTCGGCAACCGCTGCAGATTCCTCGTCGACGATACGCGAGACGACCTTCGGCGCCGCCAGAACCAGAAGCTTTTCGCAGTCGAACTGCCGGACCGCGCGCGTGATCTCTCGGAAGATTTCGTAGCAGACCGTTTCGGCGGTTTTCAGCGATCCGCGGCCGATACAACTCGGACACGGTTCGCACAACAACCGCTCCAGGCTTTCAGTCGTGCGCTTGCGCGTCATCTCGACCAGGCCGAGCGGCGACATGTCGTACACCGTGGTCTTGGCGTGATCACGCGACAGCGACTTTTCAAGCTGACGCAATACCTGACGCTTGTGTTCTTCATCGACCATGTCGATGAAATCGATGATGATGATGCCGCCGAGATTCCGGACGCGCAGTTGGCGCGCCACTGCCTGTGCCGCTTCCAGGTTGGTCCGGTAAACAGTCTCTTCGAGGTTGCGCGTACCGAGGAATCCGCCGGTATTGACGTCGACCGTGGTCATGGCCTCGGTCTGGTCGACGATCAGATAGCCCCCCGACTTCAGCGGCACTTCCTTTTTGAGTGCACGCTGGATTTCGTCTTCCACGCCATAAAGATCGAAGATCGGTCGTTCGCCCGGATAGTGTTCGATGCGGTCGACCATTTTCGGCATGAACTGGTTGACGAACTTCAGAGTGCGCTCAAACGTTTCGCGCGAGTCGATGCGCACTTTCTCGATGTTCGATCGCATCAGGTCGCGAACTGAACGCAGCGGCAACGACAAATCCTCGTAAACACAATCACCGACTCGGGCATTCGAGAAGCGCGCATTCACTGCACGCCAGACGCGCTTGAGATAACTGATGTCGTCACCGAGCGACTCTGCCGGCAATCCTTCCGCGTTCGTGCGCACGATGTAACCGTGTTCGCGATCCGTTTCGATCTGCATGATGGCGTCGCGCAGACGGGTTCGTTCGGCTTCATCTTCGATGCGGGCAGACACACCGACTGTTCGGCTGGTCGCCAGCAGGACCAGATACCGCGATGGCAATGACAGGTGCGAGGTGAGCCGTGCGCCCTTGCTGCCGATCGGGTCCTTGATGACCTGAACGATGATTTCCTGTCCTTCGTGCACCAGCTCATTGATCGGCGGGACGACGCTCGGCGGCGCATCCGGATTGTCGAGCTCGGCATCCGGTTTGCGGAGGATGTCCGACGCATGCAGGAAGGCCGCGCGTTCCTGACCGATCTCGACGAACGCCGCCTGCATGCCGGGCATGACACGCTGAACGCGTCCCTTGTAGATATTGCCGAAATAGCCACGTTTTGAGGTGCGTTCGACGTACACCTCCTGCAACATGCCGTTTTCGATCAGTGCCACGCGGGTTTCGCGCGGTGTCACATTGATCAGGATTTCTTCGCTCACAGTCTGATATTCCAATTGATACCGAACTTATAGCCCGACCCGACTGAATCGCGCCAGAGGTATTGTCATCTTTGTGCGCACG
>JBEIPT010000503.1:0-2542 GCA_040376895.1 Lysobacteraceae bacterium
AACGGCTTGCGACAGCCTGGCCACAAGCAGGGCCGCGAATCAACCGGGTTTCATCTGCAGAGCTGAATCGAACCCTTAAGTCATGGCCATGTTTCGTCACCTCCGATCACTTCAGCGCACGCCAGCCTTCTCGGTGTCGGTGCTGTTGTCCCTGGTGCTTGGCCTCGCGTCGGCGGGTTTCATGTTTGCGCTGGTGCACGGCGTCTTGCTGGCGCCCCTGCCCTACGCGACACCTGATCGACTGGTCTCGATCGGACTTGAATCCGGATCGTTGCGAATCGCCCAACCGCCGGCACTGTTTGCGACCTACCAGCAGCACACAAGGCAGCTCGACACCCTCGGGTACTACCGCATCGGCAATGCCAACATCGGTGCCGAAGGTGTCGGCGATGTCACGGAACGCGTAACGGCAACGTGGGTCACCTCCACGGTGTTCCCGATGCTGGGTGTTGCGCCCTTGATGGGGCGCTCATTCACCGCCGACGAAGAACGTCAGAGCGAGACCGGCGCGGTAGTGCTCAGCGAGGGAATCTGGCGAACTCAGTTTGGTGCGCGCCCAGACATCCTTGGGCAAACGCTGATGGTGAACAGCGTGCCGCGCGTGGTTATCGGCGTCATGCCGGCACAGTTTTCGTTTCCCAGTGCCGACACCCGCCTCTGGCTGCCGGTGCGCACCTCCGCAACCGAGACCGTCGGCGATTTTTCGTATACGGGTATTGCTCGTCTGGCCAAGCAGCACACAGCGACCGAGGCGCAGTCGGAACTGACCTCGATCCTGCCCAACCTTGCTGCCTCGTTTCCGCGACTTGAATCAGGCAGCGCGACTACAAGCTGGCTGCAAGACACTCAGCCAAGCGCGGTGGTGCAACCCCTCCTGGAAGATCTGACCGGCAATGTGACGCGTACCCTGTGGATGCTGGGGGCTGCCGGCGTTCTGGTGTTGTTGGTGGCATGGGCAAATGTCGTGAACCTCATGCTGATGCGTGCCGATGCCCGCCGACTGGAATGGTCCGTTCGCGCCACGCTCGGTGCCGGCCGCTTGTTTCGCGGCTCCTTCATTCTGGGTGAATCAATCCTGCTTGGCGCGGCATCGAGTGTTCTGGCGATCGGCCTGGTGTTCGCCTCGCTTCAGGCTTTCAAGCGATTCGGACCCACCGACCTGCCTCGTCTTGCAGAACTTCACATGAGCGGGACAACCATCGGCTTCATCGTGATCCTGACGATGGTCGGAATACTGGCAATGACTGCTGTGCCCCTGTTGCGACTGGGCCAAGCGGATCTGGCCAACGCCATGCGCGATAGTGCCCGGGGTCACTCATCGGGTCGCGCACAACAGCGACTTCGCGCCGCGATGGTGGTCCTTCAAATCGGTCTGGCGCTGCTGGTATCACTGGGCTCTGTCCTCATGTTGAGAACGGTTCATCGGCTCAGTGAAGTGGATCCCGGTTTCGCAACGAAGGGAGTGAACGTCATCTGGACGCTGCTGCCGTACGCGCGATTCGACGATGCCGAAGCAGTCGCGTTTCAGGAGCGATTGACCGAACGCATTCGCCAGCTGCCTTTTGTGGACAGCGCCGGTCTTGTCGAGCATGTGCCTTTGAATAATGCCGAAATCATGGTCCAGAGGTTCCGCCTTGATCGGAATGGTCAAACGACCACACTGGCATCGGGTGTGATCGACGAGGGTTATTTCCCGACGATGAACATCCCCGTGGTCGCGGGCAACAACGTCACGTCGGCGAACCCGCACAATGTGGTGATCAACCAGACAGCGGCAGCGACCTTGTTCGGCGAAACACGCGGCGTCTCGGCACTTGGGCGTCAACTGACCGCCTTGCCCACTGGACCGACCTACACGATCGTCGGTGTGGTCGGTGATGTCCGCGACGAGTCGCTGGCAAAACCGCAGGCACCAATGATGTATCGACGGCAGAGCGCGCCGAATGATCCTGTCACTGAACCTGGCGCAAGGCGCATGATGGCACTGCTGATCCGCTCCGATGCACCGACCGATCTGGTCATCCGGTCGACGCGAAAAATTGTCCATGACCTCGATCCCGGCGTACCGATCTTCAATGTCGACACGCTCGAAAACATCAAACGTTCATCGACTGCCCGGCTGACTTTGATCCTGGTTTTGATGACCATCGCCGCCATCATCACGCTGCTGCTCAGTGCGATCGGCCTGTATGGCGTGATGGCCTATATGGTCGCCCTGCGCACGCGGGAATTCGGAATGCGTCTGGCGCTGGGCGCCAATCCGACCGGCATTGTCCGCTTGGTGGCGTCACGTGGTCTTCTGGTCACGACCATCGGAATTGGTTGCGGTCTGATCCTTTACGCCCTGGCAGTACCTGCCCTCGGCTCTTTCCTGTTCGACGTCGCGCCGACCGATCCAAAAACCCTGGCGAGTACGATCGCCCTGCTCCTGCTGACCGCGACCGCAGCGATCTGGTTGCCGGCAGGAAACGCAGCGCGAATCCATCCTGCGGATGCCATCAGAGCCCCATAAAGAACCCTTCTCCCGCGCGAGCGGGAGAAG
>JBEIPT010000062.1:0-12464 GCA_040376895.1 Lysobacteraceae bacterium
AGGGAAAGCTGGCGACAGGCTTCTTCTGACGGCAATCTGTCACCAATCCGCGCGGGAGAAGGATCTGCTTTTCAGCTTCCGTCCTTGGGAGAATCCTCAGTCGCTGGATCCAGTTTGATGCGCGAACAGGCGCACTGAACGGGGAAGGATTTGCGGCGCCCTCCCGCTCAGGACGTCCAATCCAGAACATCCACCCCAGAGATCAACGCACTCGGTTCGGGTTTCGGGTATTGATGAAATTCCAGTTCAGGAACACATGACGTTCGGCTGCATCGTCCGACTTCGGACAGAACACGCTGAATCCGGACTGGCGCATGAACGAAACGGTCATCGCATCAGGCGTCGAATCGAGCACAAAAACGTCGCTCGCGCTGCCATCCGGCTCGACGACTGCAACGATTTCGACCATGGAAGACTCCACCGGATGCACAACCGATGCACGGTAACCTTTCGGAGGCCGCTTGACGCCACAGTCATCGATGGGCGGGTACGGCGTTCGTGGCGCCGCTTCGAAGCGTGTGCCGTGATACTCCAGGAGTGCCACCGTGCGCGCCCGGATGTCAGCTTCACCAATGCCTTTCAGATCGTCCTGAAGTTTGGCCATGAGGTCAGCGATCGGACCACGACGGAGCCACCCCAACTCCTTCTCCGGACGAGGGTTTGCGCCGCCCTTCAAGTAGTAGTTGTAGACCTGCAACCAGCCCATCGCCTCAAGCGGATCACCCAGTTCGCGGTGGACCACCGCAATCTTGAAAGCAGCGGAAATCCGACCAGCATCGAACGAGCGTGTCAGCCACATCAGGGCGGCACCCGGATCATATTTGACGACATCGTCGTCCTTGAATCGGGATTGGCGCGCCAGAGTGCCCAGGTTGTACATCGCATACGAGTTGCCGGCATCAGCGGCCACACGAATCGCCTCGAGCGCCTGTTGACGGCTGCCCGCGTCGGCACGCGTATCGAGAACTTTGATCAGATGTTTGGTCTCCAGCACGGGCACTTGGGCCATAGCCGGTTCCGACACGGGGGCTTCCGAAGCCACCGACTCAGCAAAAACTGACGGTGCGCCAATCAAGGCGAACAGCGACGCAAACAAGAAAGAATGACTCTTCATGAGCATGCTCCGGGTCTCCGGCAGACGCATCGTGTCTGCCCCAAGCAACAGCGTCGGCGACACCGGACACAACGATCCGGTGCGCCATCAAACCCTACCAAACGGATCGGCCATTCACCGACCCGAGCGATTTCAAGCCTTCATCAACGCAATCGTGGTATCGAGCATGCGGTTCGAGAAACCCCACTCGTTGTCGTACCAGGACAACACCTTGACGAACGTGCCGCCCATGACCTTCGTGAGCGTCGAGTCGTAGACCGAACTGCGCGGGTCATGATTGAAGTCGATCGACACGAGCGGCGCCTTGTTGAAACCGAGGATGCCCTTCATGGAACCTTCCGAAGCGTCCTTGACGGCAGCGTCGATTTCTTCCTTCGTGGTCGCACGTGCGGCGACAAAACTCAGGTCGACGACCGACACGTTGATCGTCGGCACGCGCATCGCAAAACCGTCGAGTTTGCCGTTCAACTCCGGCAACACCAGACCCACAGCCGCAGCAGCACCGGTCTTCGTCGGAATCTGGCTCATCGTGGCCGAGCGGGCGCGACGCAGGTCCTTGTGGAATACGTCAGTCAGCACCTGATCGTTGGTGTAGGCATGAATGGTGGTCATCTGACCATGCACGATGCCGATCTTTTCGTGCAGCACCTTGGCCAGCGGTGCGAGGCAGTTGGTCGTGCAGGACGCGTTGGAAATGACGGTGTGTTCGGCTTTCAGTGTGCCGTGGTTGACGCCGAAGACGATCGTGGCATCGACATCGGCCTCACCTGGCGCCGAGATGATGACTTTCTTCGCACCACCGGCGATGTGACCGGAGGCCTTCGCCTTGCTCGTAAAGAGGCCCGTGCACTCGAGCACGACGTCGACTTCGTGGGCACCCCAGGGAATGTCGGCCGGGTTGCGAACGGCATAAACCTTGATGCGGTCGCCATTGACGATCAGGTGGTCACCATCGACGCTGACTTCGCCCGGGAACTTGCCATGGGCGGTATCGAATCGCGTGAGATGGGCGTTGGTTTCGGCGTCACCAAGGTCGTTGATCGCGACGATCTGGATCTCGTGGTTACGCTTGCCTTCGTAAAGGGCGCGCAGGATGTTGCGGCCGATGCGGCCGTAACCATTGATACCAACCTTGATCGTCATGACTGTGTCCTCGGGGCGGGAAAACGCCATTGTACCGCGTGGAAGCGATAGAGGAACGGTACGACGATCAGGCTTCCGGCGGAACGTACCCGGCTGGCTGTTCGGCCCCGCCACCGAACAGGAACGCCTCCATCTGCTCGCGCAGTTGCGCCCGTGCCTTCGGATCGAGCGGCGACAGGCGGTTTTCGTTGATCACCATGGTCTGGTGTGCCAACCACTGTTGCCAGGCGGATTCACTGATCGAATTGAAGATCCGCTGCCCGAGTTCGCCCGGATACGGGGCGAACTTCAGGCCCGGCAGCTCCTGTTTCAGCTTCTCGCAGAATACGGTGCGCATGGTTCAGTCCTTCAACTCGGCCAATTGTTCGTAGAGTTTCAAGGCCTGCGGATTCGCCAGGGCATCGGTATTCCGCACCGGACGACCGTGCACCACGTTGCGCACGGCCAGTTCGACGATCTTGCCCGAGATGGTGCGTGGAATATCGCTGACGGCGATGATCTTGGCTGGAACGTGCCGAGGCGTGGTGTTCTCGCGAATGGTCTTGCGAATCTGATCGCGCAAGCTGTCGTCCAGGGCAACACCTTCGCGCAGGCGCACAAACAGCACTACGCGGACATCCGCCTGCCAGTCCTGCCCGATACACAGCGATTCCAGCACTTCCGGCACTCGTTCCACCTGCCGATAGATCTCGGCCGTGCCAATGCGAACGCCACCGGGATTCAGTGTGGCGTCCGATCGACCATGGATGACGATACCTTCCTTGTCGGTGAGCTCCGCCCAGTCGCCATGACACCAGATGTTGTCGAAACGCTCGAAATAGGCGGCGCGATATTTGCTGCCATCGGCATCGTTCCAGAATGCCACCGGCATGGACGGAAACGGCGCCGTGCAGACCAACTCACCCGGCGTTTCGCGGATCGCCCTGCCCTCGTCGTCGAAGATCTCCACTTTCATGCCCAGGCCGCGGCACTGCAACTCACCGCGAAACACAGGCAGGATCGGCGAAGCCAGCGCAAAACACGAAACGATGTCGGTGCCACCGGAAATCGAGCCGAGCAGAAGCCGCGGTTTGATATCGCGATAGACGTAGTCGAAACTCTCCGGCGCCAGCGGCGAACCAGTCGACAGCACACTCTTGAGGGACAACAACTTGTGCGACTCGCGCGGCTTGACGCCCGCCTTTTCGAGCGCACTGATGTACTTGGCGCTGGTGCCGAACACGCTGATGCCGACTTCGTCGACCAGATCCCACAACACTTCGGGCTTCGGATGGAACGGCGATCCGTCGAACAACACGATGGTCGCGCCGACCGCCAGCCCCGACACCAGCCAGTTCCACATCATCCAACCGCAGGTCGTGTAGAAGAACAGCTTGTCCTCACGCTTCACATCGGCATGCAGCATCAGTTCTTTCAGGTGCTGGATCAGCGTGCCGCCAACTCCGTGCACGATGCACTTGGGCACGCCGGTGGTGCCGCTCGAATACAGGATGTAGAGCGGAGAGCCCCACGGCAAGCGGACGAACTCGATCGGCGCAGCCTCGAACGGCGCCGTGAATTCGCGCCAGTTCAGAGCTTTCGGGAATGTCGACAGGTCGCCTGCTTCTTCGAGGTAAGGCGCAACCACCACCCTTTGAACGCTTGGCAACTGGGCGACCACATCCTGGATACGTGCCAGGCAGTCGAGCGTCTTGTTGCCGTAGGCGTAACTTGCTGCCGTGAACAACACCTTCGGCTCGATCTGACCAAACCGGTCCAGCACTCCCTGGATACCAAAATCCGGCGAGCAACTGGACCAGACCCCGCCGAGACTGGTGGTCGCCAGCATCGCGATCACCGCTTCCGGAATGTTCGGCAAAAATCCGGCAACCCGATCACCCGGCCCGACACCGGCGTTGGCCAGTGCTTGAGCCACACGCGAGACTTCCTCGTACAGTGCCGAGTATGTCCACTCGCGGCTGATACCGGACTCCCCGCGGAATACAATCGCCACACGATCGTCGCGGAAACGCAACAGATTTTCGGCAAAATTGACACGTACGTTCGGGAACCAGGTCGCCCCGGGCATTTTGTCCGCATCCACCAGTACCGGCTCACGCTCGCCGCTGGCGCGGATCCCGCAGAAATCCCAGACCGCACGCCAGAACCGTTCCGGTTGCCGGATCGAGAATTCGTACAGCGAGGGGTAGTCGTGGACGCTGCCGTCAAGCTCGCTCGCCACGACCTTGATGAAGCGACTCACATTGGCCCGCCCGATCCGCTCGGGACTGGGCTGCCACAAAAGATCGGCCATCGACTTGCCCTGTTGAAACTCCAATCCATAGGCTAGCCGAATGGCCCGGACCGGCCAAGACTTGTCTTGCACCGGATTTGTGCATAAGGCCTCGATCGCATTGCTCTTTCGTCCGATTGACAGTCGCCGGGTCCCGATGCGCCTCGAACCCGGTCAGGCCAGCACTCGTTCACGAGGCTCGTCCTGGTACCTGAGCACCGAAGCCGGCCGACCATAGTAGTTTCGGAAGGCCCGCGCGAACGCGCTGTTGTTTTCGAATCCGCAGGCAGAGGCGACCTCGCCGACTGTCAGCACCGGATCCCGCAGCAGTTCACGCGCGTGCGTCAGCCGGACCTGGATGCCGAAGTCCTTCGGGCTCATCCCGTAGACCCGGTGGAATGACTTGGTGAAATACCAGTGCGAAAAATTGGTCAGGCTGGCCAGTTCGCCAATTCGCACGACCCGATTGGCGTTGCCCTCGACGTACAGGCGAGCCCGCTGCAGTCGGGCCATCACCTGCAGGCGCCGGCTGCGCGATTTGCCCGGGCATCGGCCAATCAAATCGCGAAGCCCACTTTGCAGGAGTTCAACCTGGCCGAACAGCGTCCGGACCAAAGACTCGCGGCGCCAGAATTCGCGGGTTTCCGAAGCGGGACTTCGAATGGCTTGGCAAAGCGTATCCAGCAGACTTCGGCTCATTCGCCCACGGCCCGGCAGGGCCTCGGCCATTGCGCTCTGGTGCAATACCCGCCAAGCGGCAACATTGAGCGTCACCACGGCAGCAATATTCTTGCGCTGGCCAAACAGCGTCGGCGCCGATTCCCGCTCCAGCAAAATCCAATGGCGAGGCTTGACGACAAAGCACCCTTCACCGGTCTGGATTCGCATGGATCCGGCCAGCGGCAGCGCCAGGACGAGATGCCCGGCGGGCACCTTCAACGCACAATCGTCGCGCATGACCAGCAACTGGACCTGCGGCTGACGCTCGGGTCCTTCCGGAAGAGCCAAGGCCTGGCCCGCATTCATCACAACTTCGTTGAGCCACATAAACACCTCCGTTCGGGTTCGGAGTGATTGGGCGCCCTCGGCTGTCGGGTGTCAGGAAATCCGGCTTAAAGATGTGCGAAGTTTGTCTTCAAGGTTTGCGAAATTTGTCCGAAACGAGCGCAAGTCCCTGACGCAACGGCGTTTTCGCCGCTGCGTCAGCCTGGCAACGATTACGGCGCCGACTCGCTGGTCGCTGACACGGCGCGATCCTTCAACGGCAATCCGGCGACTGCGCGACGGACCAGCACCCGCGTTTGCTCACTCATGTCGTCGAGCAGACTCAGGATGACCGGCAACACCAGCAATGTGATGATCGTCGAGAACACCAGTCCACCGGCGATGGCACGGGCCATCGGGAAATAAGGCGGGCCGTCACCGCCAATCTGGGTGCTGCCGAAACAAAGTGGCAACAGTCCGAGGATCGTGGTCGCCATGGTCATGATGACCGGCCGCAGTCGATCGCGACTGCCTTCGACCAGTGCGTCGTGCCGGCTCTTTCCTTCGGCCCGCAATTGGTTGATGTGCTCGACCATGACAATACCGTTGTTGACCACCACCCCCATGAGGATCAGGAGGCCGATAAAGGCCATCAGATCGAACGCCGTACCGGTCATCCAGAACAGCCAGTAGATACCCAGGATCGAGAACAGGATCGTCGACAGGATGCCCAGCGGATACACCAGCGACTCGAACACTGCGGCCATGACGATGAAGATCATGACCAGGGCCAATACGGTATTGACCAGCATCTGGTTGGCAGCTTCGTCGCCTTCATTGAACCCCTGACCGTAGGACCAACGGTATCCGGGCGGCATCGCCAACCCATCCATGGCAGGCTTGATGGCTTCGCGGACCTTGCCTTCCTCGGCACCCGGCGCCAATGCAATCGTTACTTGAAGTGCCGTCTGCCGGTTCGTGCGGCTCACGGCAACCGGGCTCGGCACATTGCTGACCGTGACCAGTGACATCAATGGCACCATCTCGCCATTCGGTGCCTTGATCTTGAGATCACGAAGGTCGTCGAGCGACGTGGAATCCGAACCCTGGAAACGCAACCACACCGGAATCTCCTGGCCCTCATACCGATACTCGCGCATCGGTGCACCGCGCATCGCCACCGCGATGAACTGGGCAACTTGCTGGGCGCTGAAGCCATAACGCATCGCGCGATCGCGGTCGACGCGCACCTGGACCTCCGATTCGGCCGACGCAATTCCCGTCCGTGCATCGCGAACGCCCGGCACCTGGGACAGAATCCGAACGGCTTCCGGCCCGATCTCGTTGAGCGTGGAACTGGATTCGCCGATCAGCGAAATCGTCAACGCCTGCCCGCCGGGACGCCGCGGACCATCACCGAACCCGACGCGACCGATCGGAATGTTCGGCAGACCCTTCCGGATTTCTTCCTTGATGACGTCGGTGGACCGGATGGCTTCGTCGCCATCGGTGAACACCAGCCAGGTATTGGCGTTGCCACGCTCGTCGAAATAGCTATAGACGGAACGGAGTTCGAACTTTTCCTTGTTCGCCAACAGGTACTTCTCGATGGCGGTCACGGATTTGTCCATTTCGCCGATCTGGTACATGCCGTTCAGCTCGTATCGCAGCTGACCTTCACGAGTCTGACCTTCCTGCATCATCTCGAACTTCGTCATGCTCGCCGGAACCAGGCTGAGCACACACAACAGGAAGGTTGCCAGCATCGTCTTGAGGCGATGCCGCAAGGTCCAGTCGATGACTCGTTCATATCGGTCGCGGAAACGCGTGACCCAACCTTGCTGCAGCCCTGCCTTCGGCGTCGGGATCCGCGCCGAGATCATCGGAATCAGCGTGATCGCCACGAGCCATGACACCAGCAACGACACGCAGATGGCGATGGCCACATGGGACAGGTTCAGCGTGATGAAGTTCTTTTCGCCGAAGATGTTCGGCAGGAACACCACACAATGGCAAAGGGTGCCGGCGGTGATGGCGATGGTCACGTTGTTCACGCCGACCACCGAACACTTGATCGGATCGTCCGGGAATTTCTCCCTCTGCTGGTAGATGCTCTCCACCGCCACGACGGCGTTGTCGACCACCATGCCGATACCGAGCAGCAAGCCCATCATCGAGAGGATGTTGAGCGAGTAGCCAAGGAAATACATGATGCCGAGCGTGATGATGAAACAGATCGGAATCGCCAACGACACCATCAAGGTGGACGCCCAGTTGCGCAGGAACAGGAACAGCACCGCAATCGACATGACCAGACCGATCAGGCCTGCTTCAGCAAGTTCAAGCAGGGAACTGGTGACGCCTTCCGCCTGATCCTGCAGGAAAAAAATCTCGATGCCCGCCATCTCCGGGTCCTGACCGATCTTCTGTATTTCAGCCAACGCACGGCGGCCGACATCCACCAGATTGGCGCCGCGCTCCTTGAACACGTCGATGCCGATCGCCGGCTTCAGATCCAGATGACGGCCATAGTCCTTGCGTTTCGGGCGCAGTGCCACGGTAGCGACATCACCGAGCTTCAGGCCCTTTTCGTTCAGCACCAACGAACGGATTTCCTCCAGGTTCTGGAACTCACCGACCGGTTGCACCCGGAACCGCGAATCACCATCCTGGATCAGGCCACCGGAAACGGAGAAATTGGCAGCCTGGATCTTGCCAGCCAATTGCGCCAGGTCGAGTCCATGCGCCGACACGCGATCGGCCAGCAATTCGATCTGGACTTCCGGTGGTTCGACACCAGCCATCTCGACTCGCGCCACACCCGGCAATCGCTCCAATACCCGTTTCACTTTCCGGTTCAGCAGTTCGTAGGAGTCGGACAGGTCCCGGCCCGACGACACCCGCAGTGACAGCACGGACTGGTCGCCGCTGGAGAACTTGAACACCAGGAATCGCTGGACATCGCTGGGCAGTTCCTTGCGAATGGCTTCCAGGCGATCACGGGCTTCGACCGACTTCACCGCGACATCGGCGTCCCATTTGAACTCGATGAAGATGCTGGCGTCATTCGCGGTCGACTGCGAATTGATCGACTTGATGCTGGAAAGTGTGGCCAGCGCCTCTTCTGCGGGACGCGTGATGTTCCGCTCCACCTCTTCCGGCGTCGAGCCCGGATAAGGAATCTGGACGAACAGGAATGGCGCATCAAAATCCGGAAAATACTCCAGAGGCAGGCGCAACGCCGCAATCAAGCCGAGCAGAGTGAGCGAAACGAACACCATGACCGTAGTGATCGGACGCTTCAGACTCATCGAGACAACACTCATGTTCTGGCTCCTGTCGACTCAGTGGACCGATGCCTGGGCTTCGTCCGCGGCGCGACGCGCCTCGGCTTCGAGGCGGGCGGCGGCGACATAATCGGCGTCTGCACGACGATCCATCAGTGCGTACATGACCGGAATCACGATCAGCGTGAGCAAGGTCGACACGGTCAGGCCGGCAATCACCGTGATCGCCATCGGCTGCCGGATTTCGGCACCATCGCCGAAGCCCATCGCCAACGGAATGAAGCCGACCAGTGTGGTCACTGTCGTCATGGCAATCGCACGCAGGCGCGAGCGCGAGCCTTCCACCAGAGCCTCCAGCTTCGCCACCCCTTCACCGCGCAATTGATTCACGCGGTCGATCAACACGATCGCGTTGTTCACCACGATACCGGCCAGCATGATGATGCCGATACCCGCCACCACCGACAGCGGCATGCCGAACAGCCAGAGCCCGAATACGCTGCCGACGACCGCCAGGGGAATCGAAAACAGGATCACGAATGGATGCAGCAGCGATTCGAACTGCGAAGCCATGACCAGGTAGACCAGGAACACGGCGAGTGCCAGCGCAAAGATCAGCGAATTGCGGCTTGCCTGCAGTTCTTCACTCTGGCCCGACACGCGAAAACTAACGCCGGCGGGGAGATTGACCTCACGGATCAGGTCGGTGGCGACCGAACCGGCGGTTCCGAGATCCCCATACGCGAGATTCGCCGATACCAGCGCCACGCGCTCCTGATCGGACCGGCGGATCTCACCCGGGCCTTCGGTGGCGATCACGTCAGCGACCGCCATCAAGGTAACCGGACGTTCGCTGCTCGGGTTGACGATCAGGTTCTTGATGTCCTCGACCGAAGCACGGTCGTCGGCGCGAGCACGCACCAGCACGTCGATCTTGCGATCGCCGAAAGAATGACGGGTCGCCACTTCACCGCGCACCTTGCGCACGACCTGGTCGGCGATCTGGCGCGTACTCAGTCCCAGGGCGGCAGCGCGCTCCTGGTCAAACCGAATCTGGATTTCCGGCTGACCGGACTCCACAGTCGATTTGACGTCGGCGAACCGATCGTTCTTCGCCAGCGTCGCAGCAACCAGTTTGCCTGCGCGCTGAAGACGATCCAGATCGAAGCTGGCAATTTCGATTTCGAGCGGCGTGGTGAAGTTCAGCAACGCCGGACGCGCAAACGTCGCGTCGCTGATCCCCAGCTGACGTGCCTTCTCGCGGAGCAGCGCCATCACTTCTTCTTCCTGCTGCCGCCCGGACCCAGGCGGCAAGGTGACGATCAGGCGCGCCACGTTTTCGCCGGATTCAGTCGGATTCGCATCCAGGCGCGTGCCGGTGCCGCTGACGCCATAGATCGTATCGATCCGATCGTCCTTCGTGGCTTCCATGGCGCGCACAATGCCATCGGTTTGGGCAAGCGGCGTGCCTGGCGGCAGTTTGAGCGTCGCTTCGAACTGGCCTTGTGCCAACTGCGGCACCAGATCCAGTCCCAGACTTGGCAAAACCGCCAATGCCGAGACAAACGTCAACAACGCGACACCCAGGATCTTCGCTGGATTGCGCAAGGCCCAGGGCAGGAATCGCGCATACGCATTTTCCTGACGAACCTGCATGGCCATGACCGCTGTAGCCGCCGGGTTCAACACGAGGCCGAACAACCAACCGATCTTCCGGACCAGCCACAAGACAAGCCGTGTAGCGTAGAAGAACACGAAACGGATCCCGGCGAGCAGACGGTCGAGCGCCCAACGTATGCCTCGCAATCCCCTGCCCTCGCCTTTCGGACCGTGTTCCTGCGGCTCGGATTGGGCATCCATGTCGAGTGACACACCTTCCAGCGACGCCATCATCGGAATCAACGTCAAAGACACTACCAACGACACCAGCAGCGAGATCGACAC
Organism: Lysobacteraceae bacterium; assembly: GCA_040376895.1. Taxonomy (GTDB): domain Bacteria; phylum Pseudomonadota; class Gammaproteobacteria; order Xanthomonadales; family Ahniellaceae; genus Ahniella. The sequence goes on from JBEIPT010000062.1 coordinate 10,745, forward strand.
CGTCAGCGCCTGGTCCTTGAACATCTGACCCGCCACACCTTCGACGAACACCAGAGGCAGGAATACCGCCACCGACGTCAGCACCGAGGCAGTCACTGCCATGCTCACTTCCTGCGTACCCTTGATGGTCGCTTCCAGCACACTCTTGCCTTCATCGCGCAAACGCTGGATGTTTTCGAGCACGACAATTGCCGCGTCCACGACCATGCCGGTGGCCAACGCCAGCCCACCAAGCGACATGATGTTGAGGCTCAGACCAAAGAAGTCCATGAAAAAGAACGTGGTGACGATCGATACCGGCAGCGACACGCCGATGACGATCGTCGCACGCACATTGCGCAGGTAAAGAAAGATCACCAGGATCGACAACAGGCCACCCTGCAGTGCCGCGCTGGTCACCTCCTCCAGCGACCCCTTGATGAACTTGCTCTGGTCATCGATCCGGTGCAATTCGGCGCCGTTGGGAAGCGCCTTGTCGCGCACCAGACGTTCCATCAGTTCATTGACAGAATCCGCCACCACCACGGTGTTGGCATCACCTTCCTTGTACACGGCCAGTTCGACCGCCTCGCGCCCATCGACGCGAATGATCGACTCGCGTTCCTTGTAACCCTGGCGGACCACGGCGACGTCCTTCAGCCGGATCGTCGCAGTGCTGTTCGGCAGCAACAGCATGTTGCCGATTTCCTCGACGTTGACGAACTGGTTGATGGTGCGCACGAGAAACCGTTGCGAACCCTCGTCCAGTCGACCACCGGAAATATTGACGTTCTCAACCCGCAACCGATCAATGACAAAACCGACATCGATGTTGAGTTGCTTGAGCTTCTGCTGATCGATTTCGACCTGGACTTCATCCTCGAGGCCACCACCGATCTTCACCGCAGCGACGCCGCTGACCGGCTCGATGCGCTTCTTCAACTGTTCATCGGCGAACCGGCGAAGCTGTTTCAGTTCGGCCTCGTTGAACACTTCGGCCTTGCCGGCCCCCAGCAGACCATAACGAAGCACCGGTTGTGTCGACGGATCAAAGCGCAGCAAGGTCGGCTTGCGCACATCGAGAGGCAACTGGATCAGCTCGAGCTTCTCGCGCACTTCCAGCGCAGCCATGTCCATGTTCGTACCCCAGATGAACTCCAGGGTGACATCGGACTGGGATGCCCGCGACACGGAGCGGATCCGGCGCACATTCTTGACGACGCCCAACGCCTCCTCGACCGGCTCGGTGATCAGGTTCTCGATCTCGGCCGGGGCCGCACCGGTGTATTCGGTGCGGACCGTCAGTGTCGGATACGAAAGATCCGGCAGCAGGTTGACCTTCAGCTCCGACAGCGCGATGAGTCCGAACAGGACCGCGGTCAGCGTGGCCATACCAATGGTGACGCGGCGACGCGTCGAGGTGGCGATGATGCTCATGATTTACAGTCCTTCGACGATTTCGACGCGCGCGCCATCCCTGAGCGCGGCCTTGCCAATGGTGACCACTCGGTCACCGGCGTTCAGACCCTTCAACACCTCTGCTTCGGACCCGCTGATATAGCCGATATCCAGAACGCGGCGATGCGCGACGAACACCGGGCCTTTCGGCTTGTTGCGCGCAGCGTCGGCCTCATCCTTGGCTTTGTCCTTGCCGCCAAACAGGTTCGCGAAGAACCCGCCCTTGGGCTCCTTGCTCTTGGCGGTGTCGGCTTCCGGTTTCACCGGCTCGGCATCGAGCACG
>JBEIPT010000220.1:0-6488 GCA_040376895.1 Lysobacteraceae bacterium
CATTCTCCATCCCCATCAAGTTCACTTCACCTTGCGGCGGATGTCGTCGAACGAAGCGAGCTGTACCTGCAACACCGCCAACTCGCCGAATCGCAGATCCGCAAGTGCGCACGGGTTCATGGCAATCTGGTGGTGCTCGACCTGCGCGACGAGGACATCATCTTCGCGACGAACCGCTTCCTGATCTACGCGCTTTTCCCCCAGTGCAACATCTCCATGCACGTCATGTGGGGCGTGAAGCAATCGAACACCGTGTTCGCCATCGGCAAGTCGATCACCGACCGAAGTTCCAGGACCAACGTCGGCGAACTGTGCCTGAAATACCGCGGTGGTGGCCATGCCGCAGCCGGCACCTGCCAGGTTGCCAATGACGACGCCGATCGGATCAAGGAAGAACTGGCCGCGGCGATCAACGCTGACGGTTGAGGGATCCTCACCGGCGGCGGCGTGCCGCCGGTCCATCGTTTCATGGCGTGCCGGCGTTTGGGCGTCACGGGTATCGAGTCGCCGGCGCCGGTTTTCCACGTCCAGTCGTGTCAGGTCGAGGACCACTGCAGCGTAAGTGTGTGCGAACACACTGGAGTTGCTGCATGCACATCATATTCCGACTCGCCGTATTGGCCATTCTGTTTTCCGGTTCCGGATCGGTTCTGGCCGACAACGCCATCGTAGGCAGTGGCACGCCCGGCAGTTGCACCGAATCGGCATTGAACGCGGCACTCCCGCTCGTGGTTCCCGGCGTCAACGCTCCCGGTGGCACCTTGAGCTTTTCTTGTGGCCCGGCGCCCCACACGATTGCGCTGACTTCGTCGAAGTTCCTGAGTGATCAGGTAACCATCGACGGCGGCGGGCTGATCACCCTCGACGGCCAGAATCTCACGAGAATATTCACCTTGAACGTGCAGCCCGACGGACGTACCGAGGTGCTACTGAAGGATCTGACTTTGGCACGCGGATTTGCGGCCAGTGATTTCGGTGGCGCCGTTCTGGCCAACAACGGCGTTCAACTGAGCTTGCAGAACGTGCTGGTAAGGGATTCCCGTGCTGGGCTGACCGGTGGTGGCATTGCCATTGCCCCGGGCGGCCTGCTGTCGGTGGTCAATTCCCGCTTCGAACGCAATCGGGCACGCGATGGCGGTGCCATTGCCGCAAGCTGCGACGTGCAGCTCAATGGTTCGACGTTTTTCAACAACGACGCCGAATTTGATCAAGGCGGGGCACTGCAGATCTGGACATCGACGCTGACCGCCAGCAACACCCGTTTCGACTTCAATTCCGCTCTGAATGGTGGTGCCGTACTTCAGCGCGGTGGCACCGCCACCCTGACGCAGGTCGTGTTTGCCGACAATCAGGCGCGGGATCGGGGTGGTGCGTACCACGTCTACGAAAGTGGTCAGACCACGATCACCGGCGGCACGTTCACGACCAACACTGCGGTAAATGATGGCGGCGCGGTGTATGTGGCCGGCTTACTCAACACCAATGCCGTCGACCAGACCGTCGGCAGCCGCATGCAGATTTCCAATGGCGATCTGAACGGCAACAGTTCTTTGCGTGCTGGCGGTGGCGCCTACGTGTTCGGCCTGGATGCGATCTTTGAACCGGGCCTGATCGGCGAACTGCGGCTCATCAATACTCAAGTGCGCGGCAACCAGAGTCCCAGCGGCGGTGGCATCTACAATCGTGGTGTCCTGATCACGACCGATGTGTCCATCGCGAACAACCAGGCCACAAACGGTGGTGGGCTCTACTTGCCGCAAACCGCGAACCTGGCGCCGGTTCCCGTGCCGCGCGTGGACATGACACGGACGACCATCAACGACAATGTCGCCACCGCAGCGGGCGGCGGCATGTGGACCGCAGCCTATGCCCGAAGCCACCGCGGCGTGGTGTTTTCCGGAAATCAGGCGCGCGACGGCGGCGCCATCGCAGTATTCAGTCAATCCATTGAAGTATTCGCGAACCTGGCGTTGATCAACAACATCGCCAGCCGATGGGGTGGCGGTATCTACATCGACTATTCCTTCGGAACTGCGATCCAGGCGACCACGTTCTCCGGCAACCAGGCGACCGGCAATCAGGGCCGCGGCGGTGATCTCTACGTGGCGGCAACCAGCGCCCCCACCCAGACCAGTGTCAGCACCGCGTTCCTGATCAACAGCACGCTGGTCGGGAGCACTGCCAACCAGGCGAGCAGCATTTTTGCGGCAGAGAAGAGCGATGTGGTGCTGCAACGCAGTCTGGTCTTTCCGTTGATCGGCGGTGCCTGCCTGTCGGTAGGCGATGGCATCGTGCGCTCGGATGGCGCCAACATCGTGCCCACCGCAGGCTGTCCGGTGGCCGCACAGGATCAGACGATTGCCAACCTTGCCAATGCCGGCCTGTCGGCGCTGACGACATTTCCGGATGGCAGCCGGGGCTACTTGCCGAACGCCGGCAGTATCGCACTCGACCAGCAGTCCTGCGATGTCACCACCGACCAGCGTGGTCTCCCGCGACCCATCGACATCAATCAGGATGGATTTGCACTGTGTGATGTCGGTGCGATCGAACGGCAACTGGACGAAACGCCCAACCTGTTCCGGAACGGCTTCGAATAGTCGCCGGATCGCGCGGCACTCAGGCTGGATTGGCGGCCAGAAACCGCCGCAGATTCTCTGCGGCCGTCTTCCGCACCTTGTTCCGCAGCACCGGTGTCCAGCCCAGCAGCATCACCGGCAGTGGGCCGATCGCCTGGCGTGCCCAGCGGTTGAAATCGAAATGGTCGCGGTGCGCGACGATGAGGCCGTTCTCGAACTCGAACTCGGCATCGATGATGTTGTGCACCATGCGGCCGGTCGCGCTGAAGCGGTAATGCGGCTCCCAGTGTGCGACACCGCGGGTGCTGTCGGCACGAATCCCGGAGTAGTCGAGTTTCCAGACATCCCGGCCTTTCGCTTTGACGGCTTCACACAACATGCGCCACATGCCGCCGATCTCGCGCCTGCCCTGAAGCGTGAATGCTGCGTCCTGAAACGTGGCCTGTTCGGCGTAACTCGCTGCCATCGTATCGGCATCCAGATCGCGGAAAGCCTGGTAAAAACGCTCGATCAGTTGCTGGGACATGGGCGGCCTCCTCAGGCGGCGTTGGCCAGTTCGGCCGGTTCGGAAAAGTGTTGTTCGAGCAGTTCCAACTGACGGGATGCCACCTCGACGGCATTCACCTGCCGGCGGAATCCTTCGGTGCCGGCTTCGGCCTTCAGATACCAGCCAATATGTTTGCGGGCGATTCGCAGACCCTGCAATTCGCCATAGAACTCGTGCAACGCGCGAACATGCCCGAGCAGCGTCTGCGCGCGTTCCGTGCGGTCGGGACGCGGCAATTCGATTCCTGTCGCGAGGTAATGGGCGATCTCGCGAAAGATCCACGGATTGCCCTGCGCCGCGCGACCGATCCACAACGCATCAGCACCCGTCTTGCGCAACACCTCGGCTGCCTTCGTCGGGCTGTCGACATCGCCGTTCGCGGCAACCGGAATCGACACGGATGCCTTGATCGCCGCGATCGTGTCGTATTCGGCCTCGCCTTCATACATGTCGACGCGGGTCCGGCCATGCACGATCAGCGCCGCGATGCCGGCCTGCTCGGCGATCCGCGCGATCACTGGCGCATTCTTGTTGGCGTGGTTCCAGCCGGTGCGCATCTTCAAGGTGACCGGAACTTCAACAGCACCGACCACCGCCTTCAGGATCGCAGCAACCAGCGTTTCGTCCTGCATCAGCGCCGAGCCCGACCAGACGTTGCAGACTTTTTTTGCCGGGCAGCCCATGTTGATGTCGATGATCTGCGCGCCATGCGCCACATTGAACCGCGCGGCTTCCGCCAGCATGGCCGGATCGTAGCCGGCGATCTGGACAGCGATCGGCGCCGGTTCACCGACATGATCCATGCGGGTCCGTGACTTGCGCGTCTGCCACAAGCGTGGATCACTGTGCGTCATCTCCGATACCGCCAGACCAGCACCGAGCCGCTTGCACAACTGCCGGAACGGTTTGTCGGTGACACCCGCCATCGGCGCGAGTGCCAAGGCCGGTTCGACGGTGTACGGGCCGATCTTCACGAACCGAACCGCTGGCGAACAGCGTCGAAACTGGGCATGGCAGGCGCCGTGCCAGGGTTCTCGGTCGACATTGCCGCAACTCGATTGGCGTGGCGCACGGCCCCCTTGAAGGGCTTCGCAAACGCCTGCTGCACAAGCCCTGCTGCCAGACCGCCGGAGAACGCGTCACCTGCACCGGTCGTGTCCCGCACCTTCACGGACTCGGCCGGCAACCGGTAACAGAGATCACCGTCGCCCCGACGCTGGACCGTGTCGTGCGAGACAAAACAACCGTGTTCTCCCAGGGTCATGACCACAGTCTGCACGCCCAACTCGCGGCACAAGAGGTGCATCAGACCGTCGGCCATGTCAAAGAAGCCCGGCGGCACGTCACGTTTCAGCAAGTGCCGCACCAGAAACGTGAATTCGGTTTCGTTCGGCGTGATCACGTCAGCGAGTTGCAGCAGATCCAGCGCCAGCGCTTCATTGATGGGCGCGGTGTTCAGGATCGACAGGACCTTGTGCTCGCGGGCGATCAGCAGTGCCTCACGGGTCGCTTCCAGGTTGTTCTCGAGCTGGCAGACCAGCACTTTGGCCTGGCGGATCAACTTTTCCTGCTGGCGCACGAATGCCGCGCTCAGGCGCTCGTTCGCACCCAGCGCGACGCAGATGAGGTTATCCCCTCGCCCGTCGACCACGATGCTGGACGCGGCAGTCGCTACGTCGGCATGAACATCCCAGAACGCAGTCAGGGACTCGTCATCGGCAAAACGCCGGGCGGTGTCGCCCAGCAGGTCCTTGCCGATGGCGCCGAGGAACGCGGTGCGCACACCCTGTCGCTGGCAGGCCACTGCCTGGTTGAATCCCTTGCCGCCCGGCCCGGTCGAAAACGTGCCGATACGCGACTCGCCGACCCGCGGAAAGGTGCGGGTATTCCAGCAATGGTCCTGAACATAGGATCCGACGACAACCACTTCGATGGGCATGATGGGGCAGGTTTCCGGAGACTCTTTTGCCAAGGATAGCCCAAGCACGGCATGGGCTTGGGTCGTGCCGACGAAACCCGTCTTCAAAACATTTGGCGGTCCGTTCAGGAACGGGTTAGCATCCGGTGACTGAGGAGCTTGCGGGAGAGCCCATGGGAATCACGATCAGCGCGGTAAAGGAAACAATGGCCAACGAGAAGCGCGTGGCCATGACACCGGAAATCGCCAAAAAGCTGAAGGCGCTTGGCACACAGCCGCGCATCGAGACCGGCGCCGGCGTATCTGCCGCGTTTCCGGATTTGTTGTTCAAGGATGCCGAGTGTGTCGCCGACGCATTGGCGGGCAGCGACGTCGTGCTCGCCGTGCAGCCACTGGATGACGACACCATCCGGAAGCTCAAACCAGGCACCGTGCTGATTTCGATCCTGCAGCCGCATGCGTCGGTCGAACGCGTCAAGTTGCTTCGCGATGGCAAGATCACCAGCTTCGCGATGGAGCTGCTGCCGCGCACCACCCGTGCGCAGGCCATGGACATCCTGTCCTCGCAGGCGGGCATGGCCGGCTACAAGGCCGTCCTGATTGCCGCACAGGCTTCCCCTAAATTCTTCCCGATGCTGACCACCGCAGCGGGCACGATCCGGCCGTCGAAAGTGCTGATTGTCGGCGCCGGCGTCGCCGGGCTGCAGGCGATCGCCACTGCCAAGCGCCTTGGTGCACAGGTGGAAGGGTTCGACGTGCGCCCCGAGGTCAAGGAACAGATCGAGTCGCTCGGCGCCAAATATCTCGATCTGGGTGTCTCCGCGGCCGGTACGGGTGGTTATGCCCGCGCCCTGACGCCGGAAGAACAGGCCGAGCAGCAGAAGCGCCTCGGTGAACATCTTCGCGGTATCGATGTGGTCGTCACCACGGCCGCCGTACCGGGTCGCAAGGCGCCACGCATCATCACGCGCAGCATGGTCGAGGGCATGAAAGCCGGCGCCGTGCTCGTCGATCTGGCGGCCGAAACCGGCGGCAACTGTGAAGTCACCGAACCCGGCAAGACGGTTTGGACCGACAACGGTGTCCAGGTCATCGGGCCAGTCAACATGCCCAGCATGGGCGCAGTACACGCCAGCGAAATGTACGCGCGCAACCTGTTCAATTTCGTGAGCCTGATGATCAAGGACGGGCAACTGAATCTGGACTGGGAAGACGACCTGATCGCCAACACCTGCCTGACCTTTGACGGCCAGATCAAACACGAAGCGACGCGTAAAGTCGTCGAGAACGCATAAGGAGCGCGGCAATGGATGGTTTTGTAGCCCTGTACATTTTCATGCTCGCGGCGTTCACTGGCCACGAGATCATTTCGCGCGTACCGGTGATCCTGCATACGCCGCTGATGTCCGGTTCCAACTTCGTGCACGGCATTGTCCTGGTCGGG